>CAZWTU010000047.1:0-12068 GCA_964637035.1 uncultured Tissierellaceae bacterium | reverse complement strand
CCAATTATTTTTTAGATTTATATCTTTTATTCCCATCTAATAATCTTTTTCTAATTCTAAAACTTTCTGGTGTTATTTCTATTAATTCATCATCTTCTATAAATTCTAAAGCTTCTTCTAATGACATGTTTCTAACTGGCGACAATCTTAATGCGTCATCTGATCCTGAAGCTCTTACGTTTGATTGTTGCTTTTTTCTACATACATTTACGTCAATATCTAATCCTTTTGGACTTGAACCAACTATCATACCTGTATATACTTTAACTCCTGGACTTATGAACAATGTACCTCTTTCCTGTGCAGCATGAAGACCATAAGCGGTAGTCTCTCCTGTTTCAAAGGAAATAATTGAACCTACCTTTCTGCTAGGGATTTCTCCTTTATAAGGAGCGTAACCTTCGAATTGGGAATTAAGTATGCCATCGCCCTTAGTGTCCGTCATAAACTCTTGCCTGTAGCCTATAAGGCCTCTGGCGGGTATAAGGAACTCAGTCCTTGCATATCCTCCATTTGACTCAGACATACCTACAAGTTCTCCTTTTCTTTGCCCAAGTTTCTCGATTACCGCTCCAACAAATTCATTGGATACATCAATAGTTACCCTTTCTATAGGCTCGGTTCTTTTACCATTTTCCTCTTTAAATAGAACTTCTGGCTTAGACACCTGAAATTCGTAACCTTCTCTTCTCATGTTTTCTATTAAAACAGAAAGATGTAACTCTCCTCTTCCCGAAACTTTAAATGCATCTGTAGCTTCTGTATCTTCCACTCTTAAGCTTACATCTGTTTGTAGTTCTTTATATAATCTATTCTTTATTTGTCTTGATGTTACATATTTTCCTTCTAAACCAGCAAAGGGACTATTATTAACTGAAAATGTCATTGCTATAGTAGGTTCCGAAATTTTCAAAAATGGCAATGCCTCCGGATTTTCTCCATAACATATAGTGTCACCTATGTTTAGACCTTCAACTCCTGTTACTGCTATTATACTGCCTACAGATGATTCTTCCACTTCTACCCTATTCAATCCTTCAAATTCATAAACCTTATTAATCTTTACTTTGTCCTGTTTATCAGGATCTAACATATTTACTATAACTGCTTCTTGATTTGTAACGATTTTACCTCTTTCAATTTTACCTATACCGATTCTACCAATATAATCATTGTAATCTATGGTAGAGATAAGTACTTGAAGAGGTTCTTCCTCATCTCCTTCTGGTGCAGGAATGTTTTCTACTATAGTTTCAAATAAAGGGATCATGTTTTCTCCAGCTTCATCTATATTCAGTGTAGCTACTCCACTTTTAGCTGAAGCGTAAACAAAAGGAAAATCTAAATGATCTTCTCTTGCACCTAGTTCAATAAACAAATCTAATACCTCATCTATTACTGCTTCTGGTCTTGCCTCAGGCCTATCTATTTTGTTTATACATACAATAACCGGTAAATCTAATTCAAAGGCCTTCTTTAGAACAAATTTAGTCTGTGGCATTGGTCCTTCAAAGGCATCCACAACTAATATTACCCCATTTACCATTTTTAGTACTCTTTCTACTTCTCCACCAAAATCGGCATGACCTGGAGTATCTATAATATTTATCTTAATATCATTATAGTTTATTGCTGTATTCTTAGAAAGTATTGTGATTCCTCTTTCCTTTTCTATATCATTGGAATCCATTACCCTTTCCGCTACTACTTGATTTTCCCTAAAAACCCCAGATTGTCTTAACAATCCATCTACTAATGTTGTCTTACCATGATCTACGTGAGCTATTATGGCAACGTTTCTTATATCTTCTCTTTTAATATTCATACAACATATCCTTTCATATTTAAAATTCTTATAACTCCTTAACAGAACTATTCTATCACATTTTATCTATATTGCCAATAAAAAAGATTAGCGTAACAAGAAATCCCCTTTACACCAATCTATCTATTTATAAATATAAAATTATTATTCCAACTTTTATTCCTTAGTCAATATGTTTGACAGCTATTACTTTGTTTTTTTGTATATAAAATTCATCTGAAAGACCATTAACTATTACTAATCCACGACCGCAGAAATTCAACTCCTGTGGATCATAGGACTCAACATCGTAATTTATACCCTGACCTTCATCTTCTACCTGAATTTTTATTTGCTTGTCTTTTATCTCTAATAATAGTTTTACACATTTAGAAGCAGAACATTGATTCCCATGCATTACTCCATTAACTATAAGTTCATTTAAAATAAGTTTTATATCAAATATAGTATCTTTATCTTCTACTATATAGTTTATTTTGTTTAATATTTCATCTATAAAATTTTTTATCATATTCAAGTCAGAACAAACCGTAGCACTGTATCTAAAATCCAATGTTATCACACCCATTCAAATATTATTATATACAAATTTCATACATCAATCTTATTTTACCCAGTTTATATTAATCTAACCTATTTAATAATTTATTATAATTTAGATATAAATATATTTTATTGGGTTTATTAATTAAGTATCAGGGTATCATTAACATGATTACAAAATGAAAGGAGAATGTATACATGGATAAATGGGTATGCGACCCTTGTGGTTATGTTTATGATCCTGCTGAAGGAGATCCAGATAATGGTATAGAAGCAGGTACTTCCTTTGAAGATTTACCAGAGGATTGGGTTTGCCCACTTTGTGGAGCAGATAAGAGCCAATTTTCAAAAGAATAGTAGTACTTAAAAATCGATAAAAAAAGGGACTAGCTAGTCCCTTTTTTTATTATCTATTATTCTAATATATCTTTAAAAATCTCCCAAACTGCTTCCTTATTAATTTTTTTCTCTGAAGAATAAGGAAGAATTAAATTTGTGTTTTTAATCTTTAATTTATTTTTTACTATCTTAACCTTCTTTTGATAGCTTCCCTTTGATATTTTATCTGACTTAGTAGCTATAACAATCCCATTATATCCAAAGGATTTTATCCAATCATACATAATTACATCCTGGGCGGTGGGTTCATGTCTTATGTCAACAATCAATACTACTTCCATTAAATTTGTTCTAACCCTTAGAAACTCTTCTATAATTTCTCCCCATTTTTCTTTTTCTTGTTTTGATACCTGTGCATATCCATATCCAGGTAAGTCAACAAATCTAAAACTATCATTAATTATATAAAAGTTAATTGTTCTAGTTTTTCCGGGTTTCCCAGATGTTCTAGCAAGATTCTTTCTATTAATCATAGAGTTAATAAAAGAGGATTTCCCCACATTAGATCTACCAGCAAAGGCAATCTCAGGCAAGTCATCCACCGGATATTGTTTTGGTTCAACAGCAATAGCGTCTAAATCAGATTTTATTATTTTCATCTTATTTTACCCCTTTTACTAATGCGTTTTCTAAAACTTCTTCCATTGATTTTACAAGTACAAATTCCATATTCTTTCTTATTTTATCTGGTATATCCTCTAAATCTTTTTCATTTTCAACAGGTAATAGTATTTTCTTTATTCCCATCCTATTTGCAGCTAATACTTTTTCCTTTATACCTCCTACAGGCAATACACGACCTCTTAAGGTAATTTCTCCAGTCATAGCCACTTTCCTATCGATAGGGATATTTGATAGGTCTGAAACAACTGCAGTGGCAATAGTTATGCCTGCTGAGGGTCCGTCCTTAGGTATGGCACCTTCTGGTACATGAATATGAATATCCATATCCTTATAAAAGTCTGTTTCAATCCCTAACAAAGCAGAATTAGACCTGATATAACTGATACCTGCCATGGCAGATTCCTTCATAACATCTCCTAATTTACCAGTTAATTGGATTTTTCCAGTTCCCTTCATAGTGTTGACCTCAACGCTAAGGGTTTCTCCACCTACTGAAGTCCAAGCCAATCCATTAGCTACACCTATTTGGTCTTTTTCGTCTAGAGTATCATACCTATGTCTTTTCTGCCCTAGGTAATTAGATAGATTCCCTATGTGTATTCTTACAGTATCTATATCTTCTTCTACAATCCTTTTTGCTGATTTTCTACATACATTAGCTATATTTCTTTCTAAGTTTCTAACTCCTGCTTCCCTTGTATAGTTACTTATTATACTTTTTAAAGCAGGTTCTGATAATTGTATGTTTTCTTCTTTAAGTCCATGTTCTTTTAATTGTTTTGGAAGCAAATAATCTAATGCTATTTGCAACTTTTCTCCTTCTGTATATCCACTGACCCTTATAACTTCCATCCTATCTAATAATGGTGGTGGAATAGTTTCCGTAGTATTTGCAGTGGTTAAAAAGAATACCTTTGATAAATCAAAGGGAACATCTAAATAATGGTCTGTAAATGTAGAATTCTGTTCTGGGTCTAGTACTTCCAACAAAGCACTAGCAGGATCACCCCTATAATCATTGGCTATTTTATCTATCTCATCAAATAAAAAAACCGGATTTTTAGTTTTTGCTTTTTTTAGCTGATTAATTATACTACCTGGCATTGACCCAATATAAGTTCTTCTATGACCTCTGATTTCAGCTTCATCTCTAACTCCACCTAAAGACATTCTGACAAACTTCTTGTCTAAAGATCTTGCAATGGATTTGGCAATGGAAGTCTTACCCACTCCTGGTGGTCCCACTAAACATATAATAGGGCCCTTCATACTTTTAGTAAGTTTCTTTATAGCTATAAACTCAAGAATTCTTTCTTTTACATCTTCTAGACCATAGTGATCTTCATTTAAAATATCTCTAGATTTTTTAATATCAATCTTTTCCTTAGTTTCTTTGTTCCATGGAAGATCTATTATCCAATCAAGATAGGTTCTTATAACTCCCGTTTCTGGTGAGTGAGGAGAAAGTTTCTGTAATCTTCCTACTTCTTTCATAACCTTTTCTTTTACTTCCTTAGGTAATTTTAGTTTGTTAATTTTAGCCTCATATTCTTCAGCCTCAGCAATGGAGTCTCCATCTTGACCTAATTCTGTTTGTATTGCTTTTATTTGTTCTCTAAGATAATGTTCTTTTTGAACCTTATTTATTTGTTTTTTTACTCTTTTACTAATTTTATCCTCAATCTTCAGGACTTCTATTTCCTCAGTTAAAATAATATGAAGAGCTTCCAACCTTTCATATAAATCTAAGGCTTCTAATATTTTTTGATTATCCTCCATTTTTAAATATATATAAGAGGAAATCACATCTGCAAGTCTGCCTGGGTCTTCAATATCCATTATAGTAACTAGTATTTCCGATGATATTCTTTCATTATATGAAATATATTCTTCAAAATCACTAATGACTAACCTCATTGCAGCTTGAATTGTAATATCATCTTCATTATGATTTTCGTCTTCATCATAAGTTAATTCTTCAACATCTGCTATGAAATATGGTTCCTCCTGAACAATATTTACTATTTTACCCCTATTGATTCCTTCTACCAATACCCTTATGGTACCTCCTGGAAGTTTCAACATTTGCTTTACCTTAGCCACAGTGCCTAGTTGATAAAATTCCTCTATAGATGGATCATTTACCTTAGCATCTTTTTGTGTACATAAAAGTATATTGGAATCATCTAACATTGCCTTATCCAAAGCATTTATAGATTTATCCCTGCCAACATCAAAGTGAACCACCATATGTGGAAACATGGAAAGTCCCCTTAAAGGTATTAATGGCAATGTTTTCTTTTCTATTTTATAATGATGCATTTTAATCTATCCTCCTGACATCATAATCGGTCTATATACAAGGAAAAGCTCACAAATGTGAGCCTTAAGATGCCGATTCTTTGTTACCTGTTTTCTTAGATCTACTTTTCTTTTTTTTATCTGAAAGAACTAAAGTAGGTTCTACCTTGTTTTCTACTGTTTCCTTGGTTATAATACATTTCTCTATATCATCTCTAGATGGTATCTCGTACATTATATCTAGCATTGATTCCTCTATTATACCTCTCAATCCTCTGGCACCTGTTTTTCTTTCTATTGCCTTTTTAGCTATTATATGAAGAGCTTCTTCTTCAAATTCAAGATTAACTCCATCCATACTGAAAAGTTCCTTATATTGTTTAACTAAGGCATTCTTTGGCTCAGTAAGTATTCTTACTAAAGCATCTTCGTCTAGCTCTTCTAGGGTCACCATAACTGGAAGTCTTCCTACGAACTCCGGTATAAGTCCAAATCTTAAAAGATCTTCTGGTTGTAATTCTTTTAATAGTTTTCCAAGTTTTATTTCTTTATTAGATGTAATTTCTGCTCCGAATCCCATAAACTTCTTACCAATACGATTCTCGATAATCTTATCTAATCCATCGAAAGCTCCACCAACTATAAATAATATATTAGTTGTGTCAACTTGAATAAACTCTTGATGTGGGTGCTTCCTACCACCTTGCGGGGGAACATTTGCAACAGTACCCTCTAATATTTTAAGAAGTGCCTGTTGGACTCCTTCACCACTTACATCTCTAGTAATAGATGGGTTTTCTGTTTTTCTTGCTACTTTATCTATTTCATCTATATATATTATGCCCTTTTCGGCTCTTTCTATATCATAATCTGCAGCTTGGATTAGCTTTAGAATTATGTTTTCAACATCTTCTCCTACATATCCTGCTTCTGTCAAAGAAGTAGCATCTGCTATGGCAAAGGGTACATCTAAAACTTTTGCTAAGGTTTGGGCAAGTAAAGTTTTTCCTGAACCTGTAGGCCCCAACATTATAATATTACTTTTTTGTAGTTCAACATCGTTGCTTTTTGTTGGTTTTTTATTTATTCTTTTGTAATGATTATACACGGCAACAGCTAAAGCTCTTTTTGCTCTCTCTTGTTGTATAACATAATCATCTAGAGTTTCGTTTATGGTAAATGGCTTTGGTAATTCCATCATTTCATAATCAAAATCGTCAACAAATTCTTCTTCAATTATTTCTTGACATAACTCTATACATTCATTACATATATAAACATTTGGTCCAGCAATAAGTCTTTTTACTTGTTCCTGTGGCTTTCCACAAAAAGAACATCTTAGTTGCTTTTCATCATATTTGGCCACGGTAACACCTCACTTAATTTATTTTTTTGATTCGATAATTTCATCTATTATACCATATTCCATAGCTTCCTGGGCTGTCATAAAATAATCCCTATCAGTATCTTTTTCTACCTTTTTTAATGATTGACCAGTTTTTTCAGATATAATTTTATTTAATTTATCACGCATTTTCAATATTCTTTCTGCATGTATTCTAATATCTTCAGCTTGACCCTGAGTTCCTCCTAAGGGCTGATGAATCATTATATCAGCATTTGGAAGAGCAAATCTCTTTCCTTTTGTACCTGCAGCTAATAAAAATGCACCCATACTAGCAGCCATACCCATACAAATTGTTGATACATCTGGTTTTATATATTGCATAGTATCATATATTGCAAAGCCAGCGCTTACAGAGCCACCTGGACTATTTATATATATTTGAATATCTTTATCTGGGTCTTCAGCTTCAAGGAATAATAGTTGAGCTACCATTAAACTTGCAGTTACATCATTGATTTCACTGCCTACAAATATTATTCTTTCCTTCAACAACCTGGAGTAAATATCATAGGATCTTTCTCCCCTATTGGTTTGTTCTACGACCATAGGTATTAAAGCCATTTAAATCCCTCCTAAATAATTATTTATATTTTACATTTTCTTTTAACATGTCAATTACTTTTTGATTAGTAATAGCTGTCTCTAGGAAACTTAAGTCTCCCTTTTTCATATCTTTTACAAACTTTTCTTTATTCTCTTGATCATATGAGTCAGCCATTTTATTTAATTCTGCATCTATATCTTCATCAGTTATTTCAATGTTTTCAGCTTTCCCAATAGCTTCAAGAACTAAATCACCTTTAACTCTTTGTTTAGCCATAGGTTGAAGCTGTTCTTTTAAAGTTTCTACTGTTGAGCCTGTCATTTGTAAATATTGTTCTAAGTTTAATCCTTGAGATCTCATTTTATAATCAAATTCCCCAACTTCTGTTTCTAATTGAGCCTCTATCATAGCTTGAGGTATATCTATTTCTGTAGAATCTATTACAGCTTGTATTAGATTGTTTTCATTTTCAGCTTCTTCTTTAAGTTTAAAATCTTCTTCTAGTTTTTCTCTAATACTATTTTTATATTCTTCTAAAGTATCAAACTCACTTACATCTTTTGCAAATTCATCATCCAATTTAGGTAACTCTTTTTCTTTAATCTCATGAATAGTCACTTTGAAAGTAGCTTCTTTGCCTTTTAAGCTATCTTCATGGTATTCTTCAGGAAAAGTAACAACCACATCAACTTCTTCACCTTTATTCTTACCCACTAATTGTTCTTCAAAACCTGGAATAAATTGATTGGATCCGATTTCCAGCTCATGTCCTTCTGCTGCGCCACCAGGAAATAGTTCATCATCTATATATCCAGCAAAGTCTATAGTTAAAATATCTCCATCTTTAACTGGATTATCTCCAGCATCAATTATTCGACCATTCATTTCTTGAACAGACTTTAATTCCTCTTCTAGTATTTCATCTGTTACATTATACTCTACCTTCTCAATTTCTATACTTTTATATTCCCCAAGTTTTACTTCTGGTTTAACATCTACATCAATTTTAACAAGAATAGATTTACCTTTTTCTATTTCACCGACATCAACATTTGGTTGATCTACCGGATGTAATCCCAATTCTTCCACAGCATTATCATATGCCTCAGGTAAAACAAAATTGATGGCTTCTTCGTAGAAAACTTCCTTTCCATAATTCATTTCAATTATCTGTCTAGGTACTTTTCCCTTTCTAAATCCAGGAATACTAAATATTCCTCTATTTTTTATATATGCTTTTTGTACAGCTTTTTGAAAATCTGCTTCTGGTATTTCAATTGTGAAATCCACAGTATTGTTTTCTTTTTTTCCTAATGTTACTTTCATAACCAACTTCCTCCTCAATGTATAAATTTATCCTATTTTTAACTATATCATTATATCATAAAATTATAACACAAGAAATAATATTATCCAACAATATAAATAGTATTTTTAAAAAACCCCATAAATACCAATATTATAACCAATGCTATCCTATTATCTTTTAAACAACATCATAAACTTTTTTGATTATTCCCCCACCTATTACTATATCTTCTTGATAAAATACAACAGATTGACCTTTTGTTATAGCTCTCTGAGGTTGATCAAATTCTACAATAACCCCTTGTCCTTCTGGCCTTAAAACTGCTTTAGACTCACCTAGAGAGTATCTAATTTTTACATTGGCCTCCATTAAATCTGGTAGCCTATCATATGCTATTATATTCAGTTCATCTGCATATAGTTTACTTTTAAATATAGCTTTTTCGTCACCTAAAACTACTTGGTTTTTTATAGGATCAATTTTTTGAACAAATACCCTTTTGCCCAATGCTATTCCAAGTCCCTTTCTCTGCCCAATAGTATAATACACTATTCCTTTATGTTTTCCTAATATATTTCCATCTATATCAACAAAGTTACCTGGTATAACCTTATCCCCTACTCTATGTCTTATAAATTTACCATGATCATTATCCGGAATAAAGCATATTTCTTCACTGTCTGGCTTGTTATGGGTTTCAAGTCCAATATGCTCAGCTATTTCTCTAACCTTATCTTTAGTATATCCACCTAAGGGCATCAAGGTATGTTCTAATTGATATTGAGTCATACCATATAAAAAATAAGTTTGATCCTTTTTCAAATCCTTGGATCTCTTCATTAAATATCTACCAGTGTTTTCATCCTTATCTATTGTAGCATAATGACCGGTAGCAACATAATCTGCACCCAATCCTTTAGCTTTTTTTAAAAATTCATCGAATTTTATGTGTTTATTACATGCCACACAGGGATTCGGGGTTCTTCCTTCTAAATATTCATCAACAAAATAATCTATTACCTTTCTTTCAAAAATACCTCTAAAATTCATTACATAGTGTGGAATACCCAAATCATGAGCTACATCTCTTGCATCATGAATAGACGATATAGAACAACAACCGTCTTCTCTTTCATCATATATATCATCATGCGGGATAACACTCATAGTAACCCCTATAACCTCATATCCTTGCTCTTGAAGTACATAGGCTGCTACAGAGCTATCTACTCCCCCACTCATACCTAATACAACCTTTTTTTTCATCTATAAAATCCTTCCTTTAAAATACTAATACTATACCCCCATCATTTGCATAAGCAGTACTAAGACCTGCTGTCTTCACTAAGATTATATCCTTGAAATTATATAGTCCTTCTATTTCATTTTTTAAGTTTTCTGCCCTTTCCAATGCATCTACATGAGCAATACCTAGTATTTTTTCTTCTAGTTTCTCTCCAGTTTCCCCAATTATTTCAACTAACCTTTTAAATGCTTTTTTAGTACCCCTGTTATTTTCTATAAGGTCTATATTACCATCTCCATCATCACCCATAATAGGCTTTAAATTTAATACGCTGGCTATAAGTCCCTTAGTCTTTGATATTCTACCATTTTTAATCAAATTATCTAAGTTTTCAAGTATAAAAAATGTCTTCATCTCTTTGATGTACTTTTCTACCTTATCAACTATCTCCAGATTACTTAAACTTTGATCTATTAATTCTTGTATTTTAATGGATACTAATGTTTCACCTACACTGGCAGATTTTGAGTCAAATACATGAATAAACTTTTTAGGTTCTTTTTCTTCCGCCATTTGCTTTGCTAATAGTGCTGAATTATAAGTTCCACTTAATTTACTAGAAATGGTAACCGCAAAAATATCATCATGTTTTTCATATTCCTTAGCAAAATCACCCGGTGATGGACAGGATGTCTTTACTGGATTTGGACTATTTTTCATTGATTTAATCAGCCTAGCCACATCTATATTAGCATTATCAATAAAACTTTCTTCATCTACATCTATTTTAAAGGGTACTAGGCTAATATTTAATTTACCCTTTAAATCGTCATTTAAATCACAACTACTATCAGCTACAATTTTACAAGTCATTTTCTCACCTCATAATTTTATATTTCTTATCCTATTTTTGATTCTATAAAATCTGCTAAATCCTTTGCAATTTTTCCTATACCCTTGTCTTCTTTTGCTTCAATCATTACCCTAACTAAAGGTTCAGTACCAGAAGGTCTAATAACAACCCTTCCCTCTCCATGGAAGATTTCTTCTACCTTTCTTATTTCTTCCATTATTTCCATATTTTCATTATAAGTATATTTTAAATTGTTTTTAACCTTGGCATTAACTAATACTTGTGGATAATTTGTCATTAAGCTATTTAACTGGGACATGGTTTTGCCAGTTGCCAGCATAACTTCTAAAAGATGAAGTCCTGTAGCTAATCCATCTCCAGTAGTATTATGGTCTAGAAATATTATATGTCCAGATTGTTCCCCCCCTAATACATAGCCAGATTTTAACATCTCTTCTAATATATATCTATCTCCTACCTTGGTCTTTACTATATCGATATTCTTTTCCTTTAAATACATATCCAAGCCCATATTAGTCATTATAGTACCTACTATCATATCGTTGCTTAACTTACCTTTCTCATGTAAATAAGTTCCACATATGGCAAGTATATGATCACCATCAAGTACAATACCTTTTTCATCCACTGCAATTATTCTATCTCCATCCCCATCAAAAGAGATACCAATATCTGCCTTTTCTTTTAATACTAGTTCTCTTACTACATTAGCATTAGTTGAACCACAATTATCATTTATATTCATTCCATCTGGCTCTGTATTTATGACCACTACTTCGCCGCCAAGTCTTTTTATGGTTTCTGGTCCAATTTCATATAAAGCCCCATGACCACAATCCATAGCTACCTTAATTCCCTTTAAATCCAAATTAATAGTTTTTATTAAATGATCTATGTAGTGTTCTTGACCTTCTTTATCTATAATTACCTTACCTACTGCTTTTCCCATTGGTCTATTGTTTTTTAATTTCTTATTCAATATTATTTCTTCTATT
>CAZWTU010000046.1:0-12149 GCA_964637035.1 uncultured Tissierellaceae bacterium | reverse complement strand
TCGAATTCATCATCATAATGGATAAATTCTATTTGTCTTCCAGCGATTCCACCATCATCATTAACGGTTTTGAAATAAGCTTCTATTCCTGCATTAAATGGTACTCCAACTGCGGCAAAAGCCCCTGAAGTAGCTGCAGTATTACCTACTTTTATACTTGTTTCTGTAACGCCTTGGGCAACTTCTTCTTTAGCTCCACATCCTGCTAAGGTTCCTAATATTAATACAAAAATAAGCATTATAGATATTGATCTTTTCATTAATAATTCCTCCTTTTATTTTCTTGGTAGTTTATTTTTTTCCTCCAAGATAAGCTTCTATAAGATGAGGATCTTCAATTAAATCCTCTGCCTTACCTTCCATTTTTATCCTACCTACTTCTAAAACATATGCATAGTCTGCAATCTTTAAGGTTTGAAGAGCATTTTGTTCTACAAGTAAAACTGTGGTTCCATCTGCCCTAATTTCTTGTACAATCTCAAATATGTTTTTTACTATTAGAGGAGCAAGTCCTAGAGAAGGTTCATCCAATAATATTAGTTTTGGACTTCCCATTAAGGCTCTGCCTATGGCCAACATTTGCTGTTCCCCACCTGATAGGGTAGCACTTATTTGACCCTTCCTTTCCTTTAAAACTGGAAAGTAATTGTAAACTCTTTCAAAGTTCTTTTTAATATTATTCTTATTCTTAACTGTATAGGCACCTGTCATTAGGTTTTCCTCTACTGTTAAATCCATAAAAACTTGCCTTCCTTCTGGAGATTGAATAATGCCTAATTGGGCTATTTTATTTGGAACCATTCTTGTTATGTCTTGACCAAAAAGTTCTATTGATCCACCCTGAGATTCTAAAACTCCTGATATTTTTCTAAGAGTAGTAGTCTTTCCTGCTCCATTTGATCCTAATAAGGCTACTATTTGACCTTCTTCAACTGATATATTGATACCCTTTAGTGCTTCTATACTTCCATAATTCACTTTTAAGTCCTTAATGCTCAATGCTTGTCTAGGCAATTTATTCATCCTCCTTTCCTAAATAAGCTATCTGTACTTCTTCATTTGCTTGAATTTCTTCAGGTGTTCCTATGGCAAGTAATTTACCAAAGGAGATGGCGCATATTCTATCGCATAGGTCTGTTACAAAGGTCATATCATGTTCCACAAGAAGTATAGCTGTATTGTATCTGTCTCTAATTTCTCTTACCTTCTTGATTAAACTTAATGTTTCTGCATCATTTAGACCCGCTGCTGGCTCATCTAATATAATAAGTTTTGGCTCCAGCATTATTGTACGCGCTAGTTCTATTCGCTTCAATACTCCATAGGGTTGACCTCCTACAAGTTGATCTTTTATATTGTCAAGTTCCATAAACTTAAGAACTTCTTCTGCTTTTTTTCTTAGTTTTTCTTCCTCCTTCCTGGCTTTTGGAAGCCTTAGAATTTGACTAATTATTGATGCTTCAAACTCTATATGTGATCCTACAAGAACATTGTCTATTACAGACAACTCTCTTATAAGTTCAATGTTTTGGAAAGTTCTTACAAGACCTTTTTTTATGATTTCATGGGGCTTTTTCCCCACTAAATCTTCTACTTGACCTGTATTTGTAGAAAAATATACCTTGCCAGTATCTGGTTTGTAGAACTGGGTGATACAGTTGAACACTGTCGTTTTACCTGCTCCATTTGGTCCAATCAATCCAAATATTTCTTTTTCTTTTATATCAAAGGATAGGCTATCTACAGCTTTTAATCCTCCAAAGGATATTGATAAATCTTCTATTTTTAATACTGTATTATCATTGTTCACTGTAGCCCTCCTTTCCCTTCTTCAACTTACTTCTCCATTTGTTAAAGCTATATTTTATACTTACTAAACCTGTTGGATAAAATAATATAACTACTATTATTAAAATTCCATTAAATATATAGGCCATTCCGTCTATACCTCCAATAACTGGAAGACGTTTCAGTATTAGATCTGGAACTCCAAATACTACAAAGGCTCCGATAACTGTTCCCCATATTGATCTAATTCCTCCTATTAATATTACGGCTAATATATTAAGAGAGAAAATCAAGGTCCAAGCATTTGGATAGGTGTATTTTACAAAATGTACATATAATACTCCTCCAAGTGCTGCATATCCAACTGCAAGAGCAAAGGAAAGCAATCTATATTTAAATATATTTATTCCCATGGCTTGAGCAGCTGGTTCACTCCCTCTCATTGTAGAAAGTGCCCTGCCTGTATAAGAATTTATTATATTGTGGGTTATTATCATAACCCCTACCAGGAAAACTACTATTAGTATAAATGTGCTATTCCGATTCAATTTAATAAATCCTAAAAGTTCTGGATAGGCCGCCTGTTTTCCTGAGAAACCATTTGTAATAACATCAAATTCTACAAATACTTTACGGAGTATCTCCGATATGGCTAGTGTTGCTATTGCAAGATAATATCCCTCTATCCTAAGAGATACAAGGCCTGTAAAAATACCTATTATCATAGGAACAGCTACTGAAATTAATAGGGACAATTCGAAAGGTAAACCTAAATCGGCAGTTATAAAAGCCGCTAAATATGTCCCCAATCCCATAAATCCTGCTGTACCTAGGGACACTAGGCCTGAGTATCCCACTAGAAGATTAAGCCCTAAGGCTACTATGGAATATATTAGTATGCTTGCAATTGTTGTTAAATATGAATATTTGATAACTCCAACTTTAACAAGTAAGGGCAGTAGAGCTAATAGTAGACCAAAGAGTATAAAACTAGAATATGGCTTTTTGATTTTAAATATACTGATTAATTTGTTTTCTCTTTTTTCCAATATGCTCCCCCCTTATACCTTTTTCACTGTTTTTTTACCAAATAATCCATTTGGTTTAAATAACATGGCTATTAAAATTAACATATAGAGTATTGATTCACTCCATATTGAAGATATATAAAAGGAGATAAAGTTACTGGCAAATCCAATTATATACGCTGCAATTACGGGTCCATAAAAGGTTTGAAAGCCCCCTAGAACACAAGCTAATAGGGCAATTATCTGGACCCCATCCATCATGGAAAGGTTGACACTAGAAGTTGGTGCCAGCATTAAAGCTGCTAAGGTGCCAAGTGCTGCTGCAATTGCCCAAGAACCAAGTGTAATCAAGGAAGTTGGTATTCCCATCATCCTACCTACTACTTCATTTGAGGCAGTAGCCCTAACTGCAAGACCCCATTTACTCTTTTGTAGCATAATGAATAAAAAAATCATTATTACTAACCCTATTATTATATTTACTATTGCATTATAAGATATTGTGGCCCCCATTATTTTTTGAGATCCATAGACAAATCTGGGAAATTGTAATGGGTCTGTGCCAAATATCATAGGTGCAAGACCTAGAAATATCATTATTAAGCCTAGGGTTATTATTTGCTTTGATACTGGATTCACTTTTTGTGCATTTGATATAACTATTCTATCTACTAGAACTCCTACAAGGAAGGCACTAAGCATTCCTAATATAGCTACTATATAAACTGGGAGTCCTGTGGCCCGAAGTATATATACGGCTACAAATGCATTAAACATAGATATGGAACCCTGGGCATAGTTAGTTGTATTTGATGTTCTATATATTAGTATAATACCCAATGCTGCCAAGGCATATATACCGCCAGTTTCCAAACTATTTAAGAGTATTTGTATAAATATACTCAATTTGATTCACTCCTTCCTTATAAAGCCTTTATTTTCTTGTTTGATATTTGAATAAATCCGATTACTATTGATGTAAATTCATAGGGTTTTTCATACATACTTGCATGACCTGAACCCTTTATTACAACTAATCTTGAATTAGGTATTTGCTTTTGCATTTCCTCCTGATATCTTATTGGAGTAGTAGCATCATATTCAGCCCCAATTATCAAAGTTGGGACTTTAATTTTACTTATTTCCCCTCTATTATCTAAGCCTTCTGCTGACCTTACTAGTCTAATAAAGCCTTCATACCATTCTGCCTTGGTAGCCTGAGAAAATGCCTTCTCTCTTTCATGTAACCATCTTATATTTTCCTCATAAAATTCTGGGGAGTAAATATAGGGCATAGTTGCTTTGAAAAATTTACTTCCATTGTGAGTTTTTGCTGCATGTACCCAACCATCCCCTATATCCTCTAATATCTTATTTGTATAAGAAGTTGTATTGGCTAATATAAGGCTTAATAACTTATCCTCATGTTTTAAGGCAAATCTTTGGGCAACCTCCCCTCCATAGGATATTCCTAAGAGGTGGACCTTGCCAAGATTAAGTTTGTCAAATAATTCATTTAACATTTCAACATGTAAATCCTGGGAATATTGGTCTTCTAGCTTGTCTGATTGTCCTTGGTCTATAAAGTCTACAAGTACTAATTTATTATTCTCTGAAAATGCATCTACAAAAGAAGTCCAAGATCCTGTGCTCATCATTATTCCATTAAGAATAACTAAAGGTTCCCCTTGACCATAAACTTCATAATGCATGTTTTTACCTTGTATAGATATTTTTGTCATAGCCTACCTCCTCAACTACCAAATCATTAATTCCTTTGCTTCTTCCCTAAGTTGGTCCCTAAAGTCTGGATGAGCAATACTGATTAAAGCTTCTACCCTGTCCCTTATAGATGTACCCCTAAGTGAAGCTACGCCATATTCTGTAACTACATAATCTACATCATTTCTAGAAAGAGTAACTACTGCCCCATGAGCAAGTCTAGTTACTATTTTAGATATTGTCTTTCTTTCGTCTTGACCCGGAACCCTAATATCTGTAGTTGAGTAAAGAGCTATTATTGATTTCCCTCCTGGGGATATTTGTGCTCCAATAGCAGTATCTGCCTGGCCCCCTGTACCAGAAAACTGAACATGACCTATTGATTCTGAGCAACATTGTCCTGTTAAGTCTATTTCCATAGAAGTGTTTATTGAAACCATTTTATGATTTTGTCCAATTACATGGGGGTCATTTACCCAAGACCCTCTCATTATATTTACTGCTGGATTATCATCTATAAAATCATATAGTTTCTGACTTCCAAGGGCAAAGGTAGCTACCATTTTGCCTGGCATCAAGGTCTTATGTTTGCCTGTAATAACTCCTGCTTCATATAAATCAACCATGCCATCTGTAAGCATTTCTGTATGAATTCCCAAGTCCTTTTTACTCATTAGTTCTGCTGCAACAGCATTTGGAATTCCACCTATACCCAACTGAATAGTAGAACCATCTTCCACTAAATCAGCAATATACTGTCCTATTATCCTATCTTTGTCTGATATGGCTACAGTCCCTAATTCTGGAACCTTATAGTCAACTTCTACTATATGGTCTACTTCACTAACATGTATAATTGTATCACCAAAAGTCCTAGGCATATTTGGATTTACTTCTAATATTACTAAATCAGCATTTTCGATCATTTCTCTTTCATAAGTAGCACTTAAAGAAAGGGATATATATCCATGCTTATCCATTTGTGAACCTGTTCCTAGAAATATATTTGGTTTTCTATGATAAATTCTCTTGATTGCAGATAAATGTAAATGATTTGGTATAAAAGATACGCTTCCATTTTTGTGAGCTTTTCTTATAGGTGGACTATAAAACCATCCTTCCATCAAAAAACTATTACTATATTCAGGGTTGGTAAAGTATTCGTAACCACCCATAGGTAAGCAAGTTGCCACATTAACATCCTCTACCATATCTCCAATAGTATGAAGCCTTGAAAGAATCTCTTTTGGCTCTGCAGCAGATAAGGCAGAAACCAAATTATCTCCTGACTTTACCTTACTTAAGGCTTGTTCAACTGAAATTACCTTGCTATTATAAATTTTATTTATGTCCATTTTATTTCCTCCTAACCCCATTTAATAACATTTGCTGCCCATGCATATCCTAT
Source organism: uncultured Tissierellaceae bacterium (assembly GCA_964637035.1). Taxonomy (GTDB): domain Bacteria; phylum Bacillota; class Clostridia; order Tissierellales; family Tissierellaceae; genus CAZMMV01. Next base: position 6,203 of record CAZWTU010000046.1, on the reverse strand, counting down.
TCCTGCGGCTATCATGGATATTACTGTTCCATCCTTTACCTTGCCTTGTTCTAGTGCCAAGTGAAGAGATAATATCTGGTCTACTTGACCCATGTGACCGTAGTTTTCAAGATATATTGATTGTTCTTCTGTTAATCCTAAGGATTTAACCATGGCAATATGTTGGGACCTCTTAAAGTGAAGTACTGCTAAATATCCCAAACTATCCTTTGGTAAATCCGATTTTTCAAAGGCCTTATCTATACAATGATACCAATTATCCATTGATACTGCGTTTAACCTATCCTTCATATGCTTTGGATTAAATAATTTTAGTGACTTATATGCTTCATCTATATTGTCCTTATTAATAGGCTTTTCAGTTCCACCAAATTCAACTCCTGCATCCCTTGCCATTGTTCCATCTGTCATTATATGAGTGCCAAGTAATAGGTTCTTACCGTAATTTCTCTTTAATATTATAGCTCCACCACCGGCTGCAAGATTGAACATCATTGATGAATTTGTATCCCTATAATCAATAAAATCTCCATTTCTATATCCACCTACTACCATTACTGTTTGAATTTCTTCATCGGCTATCATCATATCCTTTGCAATCTTCATTGCTGCAACTGTAGTACAACATCTTTGTTGCAAATCTATTGCCCAAGCATTTGTAGCCCCTATTTGTTCCTGTATATATATACCTGATGTAGTTAGAGGATATTCCTTCCACTCCTCACCCATACATAGGATTAAATCTATTTCCTTTGGATCTATCCCCGTGTTTTTAAGAGCATCAAGTCCTGCTCTTACTCCCATTTCCTGTGTTCCATCATTTTCACCAGGAATAGGTTTTTCTATAATTCCAAGTTTTTCTATTACAGCTTCTTCAGCCCATATTCCTTCAGTTCCATCTGAGATTTCCTTAGCTGTCATTCTCCCTTTAGCTATATAAATCCCTGTTCCAACAATTCCTACATTAACATCATTCATTTTATATCCTCCTATTTTTTTGTTTTTATCTTAGTCCATAAATGATAATATTATATTCATAAATCTCTCTAAATCATCTTCCATAGGAGCGTGACCTCCCCTATCTAATAACTCTAACTTTGCATTTTCACCAATTCCTTCAACTATTCCAAGTCCCATTTCCATAGGGACTACTAAGTCATTTTTCCCTTGTATAACTAGGGCTGGTGCTTTAATCTTGTGGGCTTCATTTGAGCCTTCTACAACTCCATTGTGTTCATTTGATATATTGAAATGAACTAAAGAATAATCTATATCCACTAGATTCCTTTGTGTGAAAGTTTCATCAAGATATTCTTTGTATCTGGCTTCTTCTGGTTTATTAAATATATATATTGTGGCATCCCATACCATTTTCATAAAATCTTTATTACCTTCTTTAAAAGCATTTAATATAGGTAGAACTTGGACTGGGTCCTGGCCTATTTCTTCTTTAGTCCTTATAAGTTGACCAATAATGGGTTGTCCCTTTTCATCTTTTTTGAACATTGGGTAACCCTTTATTCCTACTGATTCTACCAATATTAATTTTTCAACATAGTCAGGATAATCTATTGCAAAATACATTGCAACTCCTCCACCTGTTGACCAACCTGCCAAGTAAAACTTATCTAATTTCATGACATCTACAAAAAGTTTTAGATCTTCAGAAAAATCCCTTAAAGAATTTACTGGAGTGTTATAAGTTGATATTCCAAATCCCCTCAAGTCTATGGCGTAAGTTGTATATTCCTTAGGCATAGACTCCATAACAGTATCCCAATGTTTTGAAGTAGACATGTTTCCATGTACTAATATTAAGGTTTTTCCACCATTTCCTACTTTTCTATATCCTAATGTTTCTCCATTTGATAAATTAACAGAACTTAATATAATTTCTCCCATATTGTCCTCCTTATATCTTTTTATTAAAAACACTATTTAGATACATACAGATTCATCCAAGTATATATAATATATTGCAATATATATGCCAAGATAGAAGTTGTATATATATTATTCGCTTAGTTTTTTAGCACTTTCCCTAAGTTTAACTGTCCTTTCATTAACCTCACCAACTAAATTACTAATATAGGTATTGATTTCTATTTGATTAGAGCTAATATTTAGAAGGTCCCCAAGTTTTTCATTTATTTTATTAGTAGAATCCCTAAGCTCCTTTATTGCCCTGTCTGCATGCTTTACATATTCATCCCTTGCTTGAGATAATTTCCCAATCTCTTCTGCTACAACCTTGAATCCTTCTCCTCCATCGCCAATTCTAGCTGCTTCAATAAAAGCATTCAATCCTAACATATTTGTTTTATTAGAAATCTTTTTAATAAATTTTAAAACATCTTCAGTGTTTTCCACACTCTGCATTGACTTGTTAGTAATAATATTTAATTCTTCTCCTACTTCCCTTAGATTTAAAGAATTCTCTGATATAGTTTCTGTAATGGATGTCATTTGCTCCATGGTATCATGAAGATTATCTGCTAAGGCTAGAAGCAAATCTTGCCTATCTACTGCTTCTGTAAAGGAAACAGACCCTACTATATTACCTTGCTTATCTTCAATAGGGATGGCAATTGCAATATAGGGGAAGCCAAAGACTTCACTGCCTACCCTTTTAATTACCCTCTTTCTTGTGATAATGCTATCGTAGGATACCGAATTTATTACATGAGGATCACCACTTGATATTTTATGATCCTGCTTGTCGCTGGGAACATATATAAGACACCTTTCTAGGTCACATACTGAAACCGCGAAATCAGAATTAGTTAATTTGTTTATATAAGGGGCTACTGCCACAAAACTATCTAGTATATTATTCACCTTATCTATCCCTCCATTAAATTTAGTCTAAAGGTTATCTTGGAATGAATTCCAAGCTATTGAAATTAAGTAAAAATTATTTAATTAACTATAGTATATAAATATGCAATATGTATGCCAAGACCATTTTACAGTTTTTGACGATTAAATAGGAAATATAAGCTTTTTTTATGCATTTTTTATATACATGTACATATTTCATACAGTCACTATGACTTTATCCATAAATATAAAAAACTACCCCTTAAGGTAGTTTTTAAATTAAGCATTATCTAAAATTCCATATCTCTCTATCTTATCATAAAGACTTGACCGGCTAATATTTAGAAGTTTAGATGTTTTTAGTTTATTTCCATCTGTATATTCTAAGCATTTTAAAATTGCCGCTTTTTCTGTATCTTCTACTAGTTCTTTTAATGGAATTATAGGACCATGATGGGCCACACCACTTGTATCTTGAGTTAAGTATGCAGGTAGGTGTACAGGTAATATGGTATCTGAATCCGTTAAGTTTATAGCCCTCTCTAATACATTTTCCAATTCCCTAACGTTCCCCGGCCACTTGTGGTTTCCGATGTATTCCATGGCTTTATCTGATACTTTATATACATATCTCCCAAGTTCATTGGAAAGTTTCTTTAATAATATTTCAATTAATTCCCCAACATCCCCCTCTCGAACTCTTAGGGGGGGTATTTCTAAGGTCATTACATTGAGCCTATAGTAAAGGTCTTCCCTAAATTCTCCCTTTGAAATTAAATCTTTTAAATCCTTATTTGTAGCTGCTATAACTCTAACATCAACCTTTATGGTTTGGTTACTTCCCACTCTTTCGATTTCCCTTTCCTGCAATACCCTTAATAGCTTAGCCTGCATTTTAAGGGGCATATCTCCAATTTCATCTAAGAAAATAGTCCCCCCATTTGCCAGTTCAAATTTACCAATTTTCCCACCCTTTTTAGCTCCTGTAAATGCACCTTCCTCATAGCCAAAGAGCTCAGATTCAAGAAGCTCTGAAGGTATGGCTGAACTATTTATTTTTACAAAGGGTTGATAACTTCTAGGACTGTCATTGTGAATTGCATGGGCAAATAGTTCCTTGCCTGTACCACTTTCCCCTAGGATTAAAACATTGGAAATTGAAGCTGCTGCCCTTTCTCCTATGAATTTTGCCTGGGACATCTTCTCACTCTTGCCTATTATAGTATCCCAGGAATACTTGGCTCCGTACATTTTCTTTATCTGTTTTCTATACAAATTTACCTCTGTTTCAAGAAGTTTGTTTTTTGTAATTATATCCCTGAATTGCTCTAGGTCCTCAAATAGGAGCATGCCAACAGCATATTTTACCTCCTCATTTTCGTCTAAGACAGCCAGTCGGTGTACTATTGCAGTGTGTCCATTTTCAAAGGTGTGTTTCCAGGCTAATTCAGATTTCTTAGTCTTAAGTACATAAGGAAACCTAGAAAATTTATCTACTTCTAATACGGGTTTTCCAATTATATCTTCCTTTGATAGTTTAAGAAAGTCAGCAAATACCTGATTTATCATCCTAATCTTCCCATGCTTATCTAACATAATCAGAGGTACTGGAAGTGGATCAAAAATCTTGTTCATCATTGAAACTAAATAATCATTTAGTATTGTGTCATCATCTACAAGTAAACTATTATTATATTTCCTTTTGTCCATAATATCTCCCCCAACAATTTCTAAAAGGTTATATATGTTCCTTATACATTCATTTTAACACAATAATATGACAATATGTATATTATTTGAAAAAACAAAGCTACTGTCCTATAAAAAGACAGTAGCTAATATACAATAATTCTTATTTTATTAGATAACTACTCCACCTGTTACCTCTAATACAGCACCTGTAATAAACTTAGCTTCATCTGATGCTAAGAAAGCATAAGCATTAGCTATATCTTCTGGCTCTCCTAAACTGCCTAAGGAAGCCTTGCCTTCCATCATATTAATAACTTTTTCAGGCATTTTCTTAACCATTGGAGTAGAAATAAATCCTGGAGCTACAGCATTTACACGAACTCCCTTTCTTCCAAGCTCCTTAGACCAAGTTTTAGTCATACCTATTACTCCCCATTTTGTGGCAGCATAATTTGTTTGACCAAAGTTTCCATATATACCAACTACTGATGAAGCATTTAATATAACCCCGCTTCCTTGTTCTACCATTACCTTTGCAGCAGCTTGACCACAGTTATATACACCCTTCAGATTTACATCTATAACTGCATCCCATTGGTCTTCCTTCATCTTTAATAATGTAGAGTCCATTGTAATTCCAGCATTATTTACTATAATATCTAATCTGCCATACTTTTCAATAGTAGTATTAATCATGGCGTTTACACTATCCTGGCTAGTAACATCTGCAACAACCCCTATAGCTTCTCCCCCTGTTTCCAAGATTTCATCTACTGTGGATTTTATACTTTCCTCATTGATGTCAGCTATAACTACCTTTGCACCTTCCCTAGCAAATTTCTTACCAGTTGCTTCACCTATTCCTTGGCCTCCACCTGTAATAATTGCTACCTTGTCTAATAATCTCATTATATTCTTCCTCCTTATATTGTTAAGTGTTACTATTATATATAAGCAAGAAGTATGCCAATATCTATTATCCTAATTTATCTCCCTTTTTTACCCTTGTCTCTGGTTGAATTAAAACCACCCCATCTTCTGAGTATGTACCTAATACTAAAACTTCTGAAATAAATCCTCCTATACTCATGGGCGGGAAATTCACCACTGCCAATACCTGCATACCTATTAAGTCATCTATCCTGTATTTCTCTGTGATTTGAGCACTAGAATTCTTTCTACCTATTTCTTCTCCAAAATCTACAATTAATTTATAGGCTGGCTTTCTGGCCTTTGGGAATTCTTCCCCATGGATTATTTCTCCAACCCTTATATCAAGTTTTGCGAAGTCATCAAAAGTAGCCATTATCTATGCTCTCCTTTTTCATCAAATTTTTCCTTTAACTCCTTATCTACTAGGGAAAAAGTATATAAAATAATAAATAGACCTACAGCAAATACAACTATAGAAAGTTTTTCCCTTGCAGATGGAGAAATTAATAAAAATAGCCCTACAAAAATAGTATAATATGCCCCATATTTCATCCACATATCCCCTACTCTTTTATTGGCATATTCCCAAGTATCCTGTGACATTCTAGCTGCAGCAGTTTTATAACCTAAAATTATACCTATTTTTTTATAAGCTACATGCTTATATAAAAACCCATATATTATTAATCCTATAGGCAATACAAAGTTTATAACCCATCTTAAGTTAGTCAAATAATCACTCCTAATCTATTTTTTAT
>CAZWTU010000045.1:0-12244 GCA_964637035.1 uncultured Tissierellaceae bacterium | reverse complement strand
AATGTATTTTCAGATGCAGCAGATCCAAGAAATCACGTATAGGAGGCCATTATGAGAGATGAAAATATAGTATTATCAATCAAAGACTTAGTAGTGAAGTTTACATTAAGGGGAGATGTTTTAACTGCCATAAGGGGTGCTTCCTTAGATTTATATAAAGGTGAGAGTTTAGCTATTGTAGGGGAATCCGGTTCTGGCAAGTCTGTTTTTACAAAGAGTTTCATGGGACTTTTAGACGCCAATGGCTGGATAGATTCAGGCAGTATAATATATGAAGGCAATGATTTAGCCAAGTATAAAACAGAAAAGGATTGGCTTAAAATAAGAGGTAAAAAAATAGCCATGGTTTTTCAAGATCCTATGACCTCCTTGAATCCATTAAAGACAGTAGGAAAACAAGTTCAAGAAGCAATAGTACTCCATCATAAACTTAATAATGCTGATGCAAAAAAAATAGCAATTAATATTTTAAATGATGTTGGGATACCAGATACAGAAACAAGATATAAACAATATCCCCATGAATTTTCAGGGGGGATGCGACAAAGGGTAGTTATAGCAATAGCAGTTGCATGCCAACCAGATATACTTATATGCGATGAACCTACAACGGCTCTTGACGTAACTATACAAGCGCAAATCCTAGATTTACTTAGAGATCTTAAAGATAAATATAAGCTTACAACTATATATATTACACATGACTTAGGAGTAGTAGCCAATGTGGCAGACAGAATAGCGGTAATGTATGCAGGGGATATAGTAGAAATAGGCCAAAGTGAAGAAGTTTTTTATAATGCACAACACCCATATACCTGGGCCTTATTATCATCCCTTCCACAATTGGGAGTAAAGGGCCAATCATTATTTACAATAAAAGGGACACCTCCAAATCTATTTAACGATATAAAAGGGGATGCCTTTGCACCAAGAAACCCAAAAGCTTTAAAAATTGACTTTGTCCATAGGCCTCCATACTTTGAACTTAGTCCCACACATAAAGTAAAGACATGGTTACTTGACCCTAGGGCGCCTAAGGTAGAACCGCCAGCGTCAATTAAGTCATTAAGGGAGAAATGGGGTGCTGAAGAATATGTCTAAAGATAAAAAACAAATATTGTTAGAGGTTAAGGACCTAAGGGTAGAATTTGGAAAAAGAAAAGCCAAATTTAGGGCAGTAAATGATGTAAGCTTTCATATATACAAGGGTGAAACCTTTGGATTAGTAGGTGAATCTGGTTCAGGTAAAACCACCATAGGAAGAGCCATTATAAGACTAAATCCAGCCGCTGGTGGGGAAATAATATTTGACGGAAAAAGAATAGATGGAAAGATAGATAAGCAATTAGATAAAGAAATAACTAAAAGAATTCAAATGATATTTCAAGACCCCATGGCATCATTAAATGAAAGGGCAAAGGTAGATTATATAGTTTCAGAAGGATTATATAACCTGAAAAACTATAAAAATGAAGAGGAAAGAAAAGAAAAGGTGGAAAAAGCACTCCTAGATGTAGGGCTTTTGCCTGAATTCCTAAGCAGGTTTCCCCATGAGTTCTCAGGGGGGCAGAGACAAAGGATAGGAGTTGCAAGGGCATTAGTAATGGAACCTGAACTGATTATTGCAGATGAGCCTATATCTGCCTTAGACGTGTCTATAAGGGCCCAAGTATTGAATCTAATGAGCGAACTCCAAGAGGAAAAAGGCCTAACCTATTTATTTATAGCCCATGACTTATCTGTAGTTAGATTTGTCACAGATAGGGTAGCTGTAATCCACAAGGGAAGAATAGTAGAGTTAGCAGAAACTGAAAAATTATTTAAAAATCCCTTGCACCCATACACTCAATCATTATTGTCAGCGATACCACTACCTGATCCAAGGTTGGAAAAGAAAAAGGTCTTAAAGATATATGATCCTGGCTGTCATGACTATGAAATTGATAAAGCAGATTGGGTAGAAATAGAAGAAGGACATTTTATATTAGCCAACAAAAGAGAAGTAGAAGAATATGAGAAGGTATTAAATAATCAAGCATAAAAATTAGGAGCTACCATTATGCTTAGGAAATTAGTGATTATTATACTAGGGGCTTATCTATTATTGATGGGATATAGTAGTTTGACCCAGGTGTTCTAGGAAAGGAGAACATAAAGCTTATGGATGATAGAAACTTTTACCAAGGCAATTTAATAATAAACAAAGGTGGAATCTTTAATCAGGGAGAGTTAAAAAATCTTAAGTTAGATGAAAAATTGAGAATTAATTTAGAAAATGGAAAAATAGAAGGTAGCTATACTTCACCGATTATTTCAACGGAAAATTTTAATCAATTAGTGGCATCATGGAATGCAAATACTCCAGAAAAAACAAAAATAGAAGTCTTAGTCCAGGTTAGAATTAATGAGGACTGGTCAAGGTGGTTTTCCTATGGAAATTGGTCAACAAATAAAGATAGCGGGAGTCTAAGGGGGCAAAGTGATAAATTTGCCAAATTATCCATTGATACTCTTGATGTACTTAATGAGGAATATGCAAATGCCTTAAGATATAGGGTAATATTAAAAAGAGAAGATGAAGATATAGAAACAGCAAGTATAAAATCTATTAGTATGGCTTTAAAAACAGAGAAACGAGATATACCTGTCCTGTCAGGAGATATAAATTATCTGGTTGAATTAGATGTGCCAGAACGCTCTCAAATGCATATTCCTAATATAGGGAATAGGATATGTAGTCCTACATCTGTATCTATGGTACTGGAATACTATGGATATAATATGGAAACGGAAGCCGTAGCGGCAGGCGTACTTGATAGGGCAATAGATATATATGGAAACTGGTCATACAATGCATCTTTTGCGGGCTTAGAAGGCCTTAGTTCTTATGTAGCAAGGTATAATAGTTCAGATCAAATAAAGAAAAAAATATCTGAAGGTATACCAGTTGTTGCTTCTATAAGAACTAAATCAGAAGGCACACTTGTAGGTGCACCACAGACTTATCCTAGTGGGCATTTAATAGTTGTAAGGGGTTTCTTGGAAAAGGATGGGGAAGAGTATGTCATAGTAAATGACCCAGCTTCTCCAGAAATTGAAAATATAAGGCGTGAATATAAATTATCTGATTTTGAGACAGCATGGAGTAATATTGTGTATATAATTATAGAAGATAAAGATTAAAATTATAGAAAATATAAGTCTCTAAATTAGGGACTTATATTTGTTTTTAAAATTTATATATATTAAATACAATAGTATAGGAGTGATATGTTTGACTAATAAATACACATTGGGAATTTTAAAAGAAGTAGTAGTACCAATCAATCTAGAGCCCAAGCTGCAAAGTGAAATGGCAGATGAAGGCCTATATGGAATGGTTGTAAAAATTTTAGAAGAGAAGGAAGATGATTGGTATTTAATAGAAACCTCTTATAATTATAAAGGGTATATTCATAAATCAAATATGATTTTAGATGATGAGAAAGCCAAGTTATGGGAGGAAAAAGCTAATACTAGAATAGATCACCTATTAGTAGATGTGATGCCAAGCCATAGCTACAAAGGATATGTAGTACAACTACTTACAAAAGGTGCCTTAGTTATATCTACAGGCCAGGAAGTAGATAATTGGATGGAAATAGAACTTGTAAATGGATTAAAAGCTTGGATACGAAAGAATTTTGCTAAGGCAAGGGTCGAAATAGGCAGGGAAATTAATACTAGTGAACTTAGAAAAAACTTAGTAGACACAGCCCTTACTTATATGGGAACTCAGTATAGGTGGGGAGGCAAAAGTCCACTTGGATTAGATTGTTCTGGACTTTGCTCTATATCCTATCTTATAAATGGAATTCATATATATAGGGACGCAGTTTTAAAAGAAGAATATATGAGAGGAATAACTATAGAAGAGGTAAAACCAGGTGATTTAATATTTTTCCCAGGACATGTGGCTATGTATATAGGTAATGATAAATATGTGCATTCTAGTTCAAGTATCAATGGTGTAAATATTAATAGTTTAAATCCAGTACATGGGGATTATAGAAAGGGTCTTGCGGATACCATTACAGGAGTAGGAACTATATTTTAAATTATCCTAGTTGGGATTCTTAGTTAATATACAAGGGGTGTTGTAATTGTTAGAAGATAAAATATTAGAAATAATAGGCAATAGGGTGGATGAAGTATCAGTAATAGTAAAGGATTTAAATAGTGATAAATGGATATTGAAGATTAATGAAAACAAAGTATTTCAATCTGCCAGTATAATAAAGATTCCTATAATGGTTGAAACCTTAAGGCAGATTGAAGAAGGTAATTATTCCTTGGATAAAAAAATAAGGATAGATGACAAGGATAAGGTAGATTTTAGCATAATAAGTGAGTTGGATGTAGAGGAATATTCAATTTTAGATTTAATAACCCTAATGATAATAACCAGCGATAACACTGCTACTAATCTTCTAATAGATATTATAAGATATGACAATTTAAATAATTTAATGGAAAGATTAGGACTTAAGGACACTAAATTAACTAGGAAGATGATGGACTTTCAGGGGATCAAAGAGGGTAGGGATAATATAACTAGCCCAGTGGATATGGTGAATATACTAGAAGATTTATATAAGGGTAAAATCCTAAAGCCAGACCACTCTAGACTTGCATTAAATATAATGAAAAGGCAGACACATAGGGATTTAATTCCAAGAAACTTAGAGGAAGACCTTGTAATAGCTAATAAGACAGGTGAGTTATCGGGATTGAATCATGATATTGGAATAGTCTTTAGCAAGAAGACGGATTATATAATAGGGGTATTCACTGAAAAAGGAGATAGCAATTTAATAAACAAAGAATTAATAGGAAATATTTCAAAATTTGTCTATAATTATATTATAGTTGATTAGACTCTGAAAAAATTAATAAAAAGATCATATATAACTTTAATATAGCTAGTATATTTATTCAGTAATGGAATTTTTATAAAAGGAAGTGTAAACATTGATTAAAGCAAGGGCGTTGAAGCAGGGTGATATCATAGGGTTAATAGCCCCATCAAGTCCCACAACAAAGGAAAATGTAGAGAGGGCTAAAAACAAACTTATGGAAATGGGTTTTAAGGTTAAAATTGGCAAAAGTGCTTATGAGCAATATGGATACTTATCTGGCACTGATGACATAAGAGCTAATGATATAAATCAAATGTTTTTTGATAGGGAAGTAGATGGAATTATATGTTTAAGGGGGGGTTATGGAACACCCCGTATTTTAGATTTAATAGATTATAATATTATAAGAAACAATCCAAAAGTATTTGTTGGATATAGTGATATCACTGCTTTGCACTCGGCTTTTACTCAGAAATGTAATTTAGTCACATTTCATGGACCAATGGCAACTTCTGATATTATAGGAAATTTCTCAGAGTTTTCCAAGGCAAGTCTTCTTAAAGCCATTACAAATACTGAACCAATGGGAAAGATATCCAATCCAGAGGGTCAAGAAATCATTAGAATTAATGGTGGTATTGGAGAAGGAAGTATAATAGGGGGGAACCTATCCCTACTTGTTGATACACTAGCTACTCCTTATGAGATAGATGTAAAAGGAAAAATATTATTTATTGAAGAAATAGGTGAAGATCCTTATAAGATAGACAGGATGCTTAATCAATTAAGATTGTCAGGAAAACTAAAGGAAGCTGAAGGAATTATATTGGGGGATTTTAACAATTGTTATACTAGCAAGCACTCAGAGAGCTTAAGCCTAGACCAGATATTTAATGACCATATAAAACCAATGGGAAAACCTACTATATCTAACCTAAAGGCGGGACATTGTGAACCCATGCTAACACTACCCTTTGGTGTAAAAGCTAGACTTGACGCAGATAAGAGGGAACTTCTTATACTTGAAAGCTGTGTAAAGTAATAAGCAAAAACTAATAACTAAATGGTGCTTATAAATAAACATTTTTTCAAGTGTTTGATTTATAAGTACTGTTTTATTTATTATAATAAATATTAGTCTTAATTGAAGTGAAAATTAATAAAAGGGTCTAATTTACTATCTCAATCAATAAAATAATATTAATCGATGAATAATGAAATAAATAATCAAGAATGTAAAATTAAATATGTTATAATAGTATTTGTGAATTTTTTTAACTTTATAGGAAGGAGGAGGTATTATGCAATACACAAAATTGCAGGGAGCAGGCAATGACTTTATAGTTATAAATAATATTGAAGAAAAGCTCCCAATTGAAAAGTTTGCTGAGATTGCCAAAACTCTTTGTCAAAGAAGATTATCCATTGGTGCAGATGGAATGATGGTTGTTGATAAGGCACAAGGGGATGGAGATTTTAAAATGCACTTTTACAATGCAGATGGAAGTATTGGGGAAATGTGTGGCAATGGTGCCAGATGCATTGCTAGATATGCTTATGAAAATGGGCTTTCTAATGAAATCCAAACAATTGAAGCTAAAGCTGGAATAGTAAAAGGATGGCGTCAAAGTAAACGTACTTATAAGATTATGTTAAATTCACCTACTGTAATAGAGCTTGATTATAATGTACTTGTGGATGAAGCAGAATATGAATGTTCTTATGTTGAACTCGGGGACCCAGGATTACCACATGGTGTTGTTAAATATGACAATTTAAAAGGTGTTTCTAATAAAGAACTTTGGGATTTAGGCAAGAAACTTCGCCACCATAGGAACTTTCCAAAGGGTGCAAATATAAACTTTTATGAAATCCAAGATAATGGAGAAGTTTTTATCAAAACCTTTGAGCGTGGAGTAGAGGATTTTACCTTGGCTTGCGGAACAGGTTCAGGTTCTGTAGCTCTTGTTCTTAGACTTTTAAATAAGCTTGTTGAACCTATAACAATTATTAATTCTTATGGGGGTCAATTATCTGTAGAAGTTAAATTTAATGAAGATCAAGCAAGCGAAATTTATTTAACTGGACCAACCAATATTGTATCAGAGGGAAAAGTATTAGATGAAGATTTAGTCTACTAATTTACTTGTATAATAAATCTCTTAAAAGATTATTATAAATAGATGTAATGGAGGTATAAAAATGTCAACTATTCAAAAAGATTCTGTATGGAAAAACTATCGTTTCCCAATAATTCTATTGCTAGGTATTATTATTGGGTCTATTATTGGCCTAATATTTGGGGAAAAAGCTATGATTCTAGCACCTTTAGGAGATTTATTTATAAATCTTATGTTTACAGCTGTTATACCTTTAGTATTTTTAAGTATTAGTAGTGCAGTAGGTAACATGCTTGACATGAAAAGATTAGGCAAGATTTTAGGCTATATGTTTTTAGTATTCTTTATCACAGGAGGAATAGCCGCAATCATAATTATTATTACAGTAAAGATATTTCCACCAGCGCAAGGGGTTAGCTTAGTTATGGAGGCCGGAGTACTTGAGGATGTTAATCTTGGTACCTCCTTAGTAAATGCTTTTACAGTTAATGACTTTCCCAAGTTATTATCTAAGTCTCATATGTTACCTCTAATAGTGTTTTCAATTTTATTTGGACTTGGTGTAAGTATGACAAGTGATGAAGACAATAAAATAGCAAAGGCTTTAGATGCTCTTAATAAGGTAATGATGAAGATAATTAGTATTATTATGTTATATGCACCAATAGGGTTAGGTGCTTACTTTGCAGCATTAGTTGCTGAATATGGGCCTCAACTTATAGGTTCTTACTTAAGGTCCATGGTTGTTTATTATCCATTATGCATTATATATTTCTTTGTAGCATTTGCAGGTTATTCATATTGGGCTGGTGGCAAAGATGGAACTAGGATTTTCTTTAAAAACATTATAAATCCTGCAATTACTTCTTTAGCAACATGTAGTTCTATTGCAACACTGCCTGTTAACTTTGAGGCAACTGAGAAAATGGGTGTACCTAAAGATATTAGAGATATTGTACTTCCAATGGGAGCAACTATGCATATGGATGGTACCGCCTTATCTAGTATTTTAAAAATAGCATTTTTATTTGGTATATTTGGAAAACCTTTTACAGGCATAGCTACTTATGTAACAGCATTTTTCATTGCAATTCTGGGAGGAGTTGTCATGTCTGGTGTTCCTGGTGGAGGATTAATTGGTGAAATGCTTATTGTAAGCTTGTATGGCTTTCCACCTGAGGCCTTCCCTATAGTTGCTACAATTGGATTTTTAGTAGATCCACCAGCAACCATGGTTAATGCATCTGGTGATGCTGTTGCAGCTATGATGGTTACAAGAATTATAGAAGGTAAAGATTGGCTTGAAAAGCAACTTCCTGAATTGGGGAATCCAAAAGGAAAGAAGTCTTAGTATCTAAGAGACAAAAATACTGATAAGCAAACAAACATACTAATAAAATGGTCTACCTTATAATGTAGTATATGAAAGAGGCTGTGGGGAAATAAATAGTTAAGAAAAATGGCCTAGTTAATTTCACTAGGCCATTTTTGCATACAAAAATAAGTAGTTAAAATTAATTCTTCCTCTTCCCAGTTTATGTAATTCTATGATATTATATAAATATCATGAATCATGGGTGTTAAAAACAAGAAGGTGGTAATTCAATGGGATTAGATAATAATGATTTATTATTAAGTCATAAATATCAAAAAGGTAAACTTAATTTAATAACAGATGTTCCAAATGTTCTTGTGGGTCACGTAACTTTAAAAGATGATGTAAAGAAAATTAATACCGGTGTTACAGCGATTTTACCACATAGGGGCAACCTGTTTCAAGAAAAGGTTATGGCAGGCGTTTCAGTAATTAATGGCTATGGTAAAAGCGTTGGATTAATGCAAATTGATGAGCTTGGGACTATTGAAACTCCTATTATTATGACAAATACACTTAGTGTAGGCACAGCACTAACTGCCCTAGTAAAATATATGCTTGAACAAAATGAAGATATTGGTATAAGTACCGGTACTGTTAATTGTATAGTAACAGAATGTAATGATGCTAGGCTAAATGATATTAGAGGATTGCATGTAAAAGAGAAGGATGTTTTAAATGCTATTTTAGCTGCTGACACAATATTTGAGGAAGGAGATGTGGGTGGTGGAACAGGAATGTGTTGCCTAGGATTTAAGGGGGGAATTGGGTCAGCTTCAAGAATAATTTCTATTGATGGGAAAAATTATACTGTTGGAGCCATTGTGATGTCTAATTTTGGTAGTTCTGGAAACTTAGTAATAGATGGTGAACATATAGGTAAGACCATTAAAGAGAATGAAGAACTTAAAAAAGATGAAGGTTCTATTATTATTGTAATTGCAACAGATATTCCATTAAGTGAGCGACAATTGAAAAGAGTGGCTAAAAGATCAACTATCTCCCTTGGAAGGGTAGGGTCCTATCTTGGCAATGGAAGCGGAGATATAGCTTTGGCATTTACAACTGCTAATAATCAAAAGCATTATTGTGATAGGAGTATTATTGATATTAAAATGTTTTATGATGAAAGAATAGACTGTGTGTTTGAAGCAAGTGTAGAAGCTGTAGAAGAGTCTATTCTTAGTTCCTTAACACATTCAAAAACAATGACATCTGGATTTAAAATTGAATCAATTAATAGTCTAATTGATTACCTGTAGAAGTTAAGCTTGGAAAAGGACTAATTTAAATTTTATAAGGTAGGTCGCTATTATGCTATGAAATTCAATATGGTATGGATAAAAATAAAATATAAAAATTAATTATCAATGACAAGAAAAGGGGAGAAAAAATGAAGCCAATAATCGGAATCACAACATTTGAATCAGTAGAGAAAGGTTACCATAGGGTAAGTAGTAATTATGCTAATTCTGTATTTGCAGCAGGAGGTATTCCAATAAATATACCAATAATCTATGATGAAAAAGACTATGATAATTATTTAGATATATTAGATGGGATAATCTTCACTGGAGGCCTAGATGTTTCGCCTTTAACATACGATGAAAATCCTTTAAAAGAAATAAATCTTATATCCTCAATAAGAGATAAGTATGAAATGGGATTATTTAAAAAAGCATATGAAAGAAAACTTCCTATTCTAGGTATATGTAGAGGATCACAAATAGCAAATATTATCTTAGGTGGAAACCTATACCAAGATATAAATGTCCAAGTACCTGGATCATTAGGACATAGGCCAAAAGGCTTACCAAATGATGAATTTTATCACTCAATAAATATAGAAAAAGACACTAAACTATATAATATCTTTAAAGAAGAAAAGATATTTGTAAATTCTTTGCATCATCAATCTATTAAAGAATTGGGAAAAAACTTAAGAATATCTGCAAGATCGGAAGATGGAATAATAGAAGCCATCGAAGCTACTGATGATAGATTTTTTATAGGATTACAATTTCATCCAGAAAATTTTGCCATCAAGCATCCAGAATTCTTAAATATATTTAAGGAATTAATAGAAGCTGCAAATTTTAAATAAATATATTGATAAATACATTTAATGAGGAGGAATATTTTGTTGATCGAACATATTGGACAATCATTAATGAGAAACACTTGGGCAGAAATAAATCTTGATAGTTTAAGACATAATCTGATAGAAGCCAGAAAGTATATAAAGCCAGAAACTAAAATAGCTGGGGTTATAAAAGCAAATGCCTATGGACATGGGGCTGTACCTATAGCAAAAGCACTTATCACAAATGGTGTAGATTTGTTAGCGGTTGCATGTCTTTCAGAAGCTCTTGAAGTTAGAAGAGAATGTCCTGATATACCTATATTGATAATGGGGCATACACCTGATAACAAGCTAAAGATTGCTGGTGAACAAAATATAACTACAACCATTTTTAGCCTAAAACAAGGACAAATCTTATCAGAAATTGCCTTATCTCTGAAAAAAAAGATTAAAATTCATATTAAGGTTAACACAGGATTCAATAGAATAGGGTTAAATGTGGATACAAACATTATAGACATAATTGCAAAAATACATAATTTAGAAAATATTGAAGTGGAAGGGATATTTACACATTTTGCACTAAAATCCTCTGAAAAAGATAAAGAACAATTTGATTTATTTATGGGCGTTGTCAATGAACTGGAATCAAAGGGGATTCATATACCAATTAAACATACTTGTGATAGTATAGCTATGACAAGGTATCCTGATTATCACCTTGATATGGTAAGATTAGGTTCGTTTATGTATGGAGTAAAGACATCAGGAATTGAAGATGGAGTTTTACAACTAGCAATGAATTTTAAGAGTCAAATATCTCATGTCAATGAAATAGTAAAAGGTCAAGGAATAGCATATGGTTATACTTTTGTGGCCGATAAGAATACTTTAGTTGGTACATTGCCAGTTGGATATGCAGATGGATATATGAGATGTCTTGGAAATGTAGGTGAAGTAAGTATAAAAGGTCAGAAAGCTCCTTTAATAGGTAGGATATGTATGGATCAATGCACTATAAATTTAACTGATATACCAGAAGTTAAAGTTGGGGACCAGGTTGTTTTGCTAGGTGAAACATCTGAAGACATTATAACTTTAAATGAAATTGCTGACAAAGCAAATACCAATAAAAATGAAATTCTTAGTTCAATTGGTAGAAGGGTTCCAAGGGTTTATATAGAAAACAAGGAAGTTGTTCAAGTTATAGATTATTTATTAGATTAGAAAGATATAAAATATAATATTTGTTTTATTTTTACCACAAAATAGTCTGATGAAAAATTTCATCAGATTATTTTTCTTTCATGAGATATCTCTAGTAACCCTTATTAAAACTTTTGCATACTATATTAGTGTAAAAGAATAATGAAAGAAGGGTGGGTAAATATGAATAAATATGAAACTTTAAAAAGATGTCCCAGTGGTAGCTTTGTCTATACTATTAAATCTGGAGATACACTTTATAAGTTGGCCATAACATATAACACAACGGTTGAAGCAATAACCAGATTGAATCCGGGAATAAATCCAAACAATCTACAAATAGGTCAACAGATTTGTATACCTGGTGGGGGAACAGGGCCAGGACCGGCACCAAGTTGTCCAAGGGGAACTTTCAGGTATACCATAAAGTCAGGGGATACAATCTATAAACTATCAATTAAATACAAGACAACAGTAGAGGCAATATTGAGGGTAAATCCAGGTATAGATCCAATGAATCTACGAATAGGTCAAAGGATTTGTATACCAGAGGCAACACCGG
>CAZWTU010000044.1:0-12683 GCA_964637035.1 uncultured Tissierellaceae bacterium | reverse complement strand
TATCATTTTATCATCCTTTAATCCTTATTTCTCTCCCATATATATTATATCAGATTAATAGGCTTTTGATTAAGTTAAAACTTTTTAATTGGTAAAACCTGACCTAAATCCATTCCATTTTTATTATTTTATGCTATAATCAAGATAGTAAATATATACCATATGTGTAATTTATTTGAAATGCGTTTAGAAGAGAGGATATTATGAATAAGAAAAATAACTCAAAAATTAGTATATTAATAGTCCCCCATGCTAAAAAGGTCCATAGATTAGGAATACCCTATTGGCTGCCTAAGGTTGCTATTTTATCATTTGCATCCCTGGTTCTAATAGGAATAATCTTTATTAGTATGACCTATAGATATCAAAAAAGCTTAAAACTAGATATTAATGAAAAATCTATTCTTATTAGTAAATTAGAGGGGTCAAATAGGAATAAAGAATTAGAACTTACTAATTTAAAACGTTTAAATTTTGAATTATCCAAGACAAGTACTGATGTTGAAAAAAAGTTAACAGAGATTGGGATCTTACAGAGAAAATTAGAAAAAATGGCAGCTATAAAAAGTCCATCTAGAGGAAGTCCTAGAAATAATTATATTAGTCTTGAGGATATCAACCAAGATGAAGAAATGAATATAATGATTGAAGTTTTAGATGATAAGAAGTTAGAATTAGAAGCTTTTATTGAAGAGCTACAAGTCCAATTTGAATATTTGGAAACCGTACCTGATTTAATGCCTACTAAGGGTAAGCTCACATCTAAATTTGGCAATCGTAGTGATCCATTTACTAGACGGATTCAATTTCACCAAGGTATTGATATTGCAAATTCAAGGGGTACTGATATTTTAGCTTCTGCTAGAGGTACAGTATCATTTGCTGGGTATAAAGGTGGATATGGTAGGATTATTATTATTAACCATGGAAATGAGTATGAAACTTTATATGCTCATTGTAGTAAACTGTTAGTTAATGCGGGGGAAGAGGTGGAAAAAAATCAGCAAATTGCAAAAATGGGTAGTACAGGCCGGTCCACAGGAAGCCATTTACACTTTGAAATACATAAAGATAAGACACCTATAAACCCATATAATATACTAAAATAATCTTATAGGAGGCTAATAATGTTTAAGAAAAAAACTGATTATATTGTAGATATTGACTCTTTAATTGGTGAAGATATCAAAATAATAGGAAATATTGAAGGCAAAGGTAATCTTAGAGTTGATGGTACTATTGAAGGGGACATAAATTATGACGGCAATATTGTTATAGGGGAGACAGGTAAGGTACAGGGATCTATAAAAAGCGGAGATGTTTCTTTAGCTGGAACCATTAAGGGTAACGTTACATCTAAAACTAAATTAGTGATTCTTCCTACAGGAAAATTAATAGGCGATGTTCAGGTTCCAAATTTTATAATACAAGAGAATGCAAAATTCCAAGGTACTAGTAAAATGATCAATCTTGAAGGCGGTGAAAACAAGTCTGAAAAACCTAAGTTGGCTAAATCAAAAAATACTTAATATAAAAATAGTTAAAGCTAAGTTTATACATTGATAGGCTTAGCTTTAACTATTTAGTCAAAATATATCTTAAGTTTTATTTGTACTCACTTACTGGATTTACTCTTACTATATGAAGACTATCCTTTATAACTCCTCCATATTTATTTCCATTCTTGTCCTTTATATTGAAATATTCCTTTTTATAGCTTATTCCATTTGTTGAACCTTGACTAGACCATAATTTAAGTCCAATTATTTTTCCACCTTCTCTTATCCAATCTATGAATACAACTGCATGTCCACTATTATTTTCCCTGGATAAATCAATAAAATCACCGGGTCTAGCATTCTCCAAGTCATTTATTCTAGTTCCCAATCCATATTTTTCTAAGGCTACTACCAAATTACTTTCTGATTTTGGACCCTTGGCTACAAACCAGGTAAGTGCCATATCAAATAACTCATCTTTTGTCATACCATTAAAATCGTCCTCAGATATTCCTAGGTCCTTATTTCTTTTCTGCATTGCTTTGAAAAATACTTC
Source organism: uncultured Tissierellaceae bacterium (assembly GCA_964637035.1). Taxonomy (GTDB): domain Bacteria; phylum Bacillota; class Clostridia; order Tissierellales; family Tissierellaceae; genus CAZMMV01. The sequence continues at coordinate 10,628 of CAZWTU010000044.1, read as the reverse complement.
AAAGCTTATTCCAGTACAGTTACTTGCCCTATCTCCACTTGGATTAGCTTTTAGTATAAGGTCCCCCTTATAATATATATCTTCAGTTACCCCATTATAATTTTTAAAGTCATTATTTAGTAAGTAAGGATATGCCCCTTCTTCTAGGGTGTAGGTTGATATTATATCTAATACATATTGGTTTAGACTTCCAGATCCTATTTGCTGTTTCTTCTTTTCAATAGATTCACCTCTATTTGAAATAGAATCAACCCTTTTATTTTGGATTGCCTTAGGTACTATATTATCAGGTATTTCCATCCCCCTAGTATCATTGGAATTATCTACATTTTCTTCACTTATGTCATTTGCTCTTTCTGACTGATTTATTTCACTTACTCCAATCTCTATATCTTCAAGTTCAATTTGATTTTCATTAGCATCAGTGATTTCATTTTTTCTTGATTTGTCAGTGTTTTCATCTAGAGCAATTATGGTATCATTTATGGTAATCAAGCTAATTATGTCTTCCATATTTGTTTTCCCTATAGGTACTTTCATATTTTTATAACTTCTAATTCCACTTACAAATACTAGACTTACCAATATAACAGTTGATATAATAATTAGTCTTACTCTTAATTTATTTTTGTCCATAGTCCTCTCTCCTAGTTAAATATTCTATATACCTAATTATACTAGATATATGGTCAAATTTTTACTAGTAAAATATGGACATTCTATTTACAGTGGCCATACCAATAATATTAAAGGGCCACCTATTAGTAAAGCTATAATAGATAATGGTAATCCAAGATACCAATAGTCTGTAAATCTATATCCTCCTGGTCCCATTACTAACATATTAGACTGGTGGGCTATAGGTGTTAGAAACGCCGAGGATGCAGCTACCCCTACACCCATAAGTAGTGGATCAGGAGAAACCCCCATTGAGCTTGCCAAACTTAGGGCTATAGGACCCATTAGTATAGCTGTGGCAGTGCTACTGATTAAGTTGGTTAAGGCCATACTCAAAATCATAATCACACCTACCATTAGAGATGGACTAATAAAACCAGACATTTTCATTAATCCACTAGCTATGGTATCAGAAGCTCCACTACTCTGTAATGCAGCTCCCAACGCAAATAAGGATCCTATCATTATAATCGTAGGCCATTCTATAGCATCATAAAATTCTCTTGGAGTAATTATGTTTAGTATCACTAATAAAAGTGCTGCCAAGGAAAAAGAAATTTGCACGGGGAAAACCCCAAAAGTTGATGCCAATATGGAAACTATAAATATTCCTAAAGTTATATATTGATTTTTAACAGAAGTATCTATATTCATATCAACATTTCTTTCAGCTAGAGGTAGACAACGCATTTTTGAATAGGTGTCCTTTAATGATGCTCTGGGCACTTGTAATAATAAAACGTCTCCCCTATTAAATTTAAACATTTTTAATCTTTTAGTACTTGATATCCCCTTCCTAGATACTGCTACTAAGTTGGCATTATACCTGGTCCTTAATTGGGTTTCTAAAGCAGTTCGCCCTACTAAAGGGGAGTCATTTCTAAGGACTACTTCTACAAGGGCAACCTCCTCAGATTTTAAAAGTTTTTCCGAAATTAATTTATCCTTTCTAGCACCTTTTAATTCCAAACAGGTTTTATTTACAATGTTTGTCAATTCTGTGGAAAGAGCTTTTACAATTAATATATCCCCTGCAAGCAATCTTTGATTACCGCCTGGTGATAATATCTTGTAATCGTCTCTAATAATAGTTAAAACATTTATACTTACTTTATAATTCTTGTGAAAATCCTTTAATTTCATTCCACCAACTTTACAATTGTCATTGACAACTAACTCAAATAAATAATCCTCTAGATTAAATATATCCTTTACATTTTCAGAATCCCTTCTTGGTATCAGCTTCCATCCTATAAAAACCGTAAACATAATACCTAAAATAGTTAAGCTTACTCCTACCGGTGCAAAGGAAAAGAAGGAAAAAGCTTCATAGCCTGCTTGCATCCTATAAGTAGATATAATTAAATTAGGTGGTGTACCTATACCTGTCATCATTCCCCCAAGCAAAGATGCAAATGATATAGGCATCAGTAGCTGTGAGGGTGGAATCTTGTTATCTTTGGCAATGGTAAGTCCTATAGGCATTATAAGTGCCAAGGCCCCAACATTATTCATAAATGCGGACAGTATAGCAGTAATAGCCATCAGGCTCATAATTTTTATATAAACCTTATCTGAACCCTTATTTATTAACATTACCAACCTATTAACTACTCCAGTTTTTATAAGGGCACTGGAAATTACAAGTACAGAAGCTACTGTTATTATAGCTGGATGGCTAAAGCCTAAAAAAGAAGTTTCTGGAGAAATAACTCCAGTAATAGTAAGTACAACTAAACCTAATAAAGCAACAAAGTCGTAACGTAATTTCCCATATATAAATAAAAACAGTGTGGCTGAAATTACTATAAACACTATAATTTGTGAGTTCATATTTATCTCCTAACATTTATCAATTTTAAATCTATTATAAACTTTCCAATTGCTTAACATTATATAATACATTGATAATTAAAGAAAGAAATAAAGCTTAGGAATTAATCTTTAAATAAGATTAATTCCCAAGCATAGATTTATATTATATACTTAATGATTTATTTCTCATTGACCATACTTTTTACTTCCTTTACTAATTCTTTTACCCTTTTTTCGATTAATTCTAAATCTTCTTCTCTAGGATTACCTTTAAATTCTACTGGTTCTATGAAATCCCACTTCATTCTACACTTATCCACAATATAATCTAGTTCTCTTTGAGCCCCACCTGACCAGCCATAGGACCCTAGTCTAAAGGCCTTCCTACCAAATACTCTTTTCTTTCCTAATTCCTCCAAGACTGCTGCCATAGGCGGAAACATCTTATATTCATAAGTTGGCATAGCAAGTATTATTCCGGTAGAATTCCATGCAGAAGCTAGTATAGTACCGCTAGACGTTTGAGGTACTCTGTGTATATTAACCTTTATATCTTCTTTTTCTAAAATCTTAGCTAGGTAGTTTACAGCTTTTTCAGTCATCCCGTACATAGAACCCCAGATAATTGTTATTTCTTCTTTTGCTGGTCCACACTGATAATCTGCATATCTAGAATAGTCTTCTACTATTCTAGTAGGATTATCTCTCCACACTATTCCATGACCTGGTGCTATGATTTTTATGGGTAAAACTCCTGCTTTTTCTATTGCCTTTTTTACTGGATTAGAAAAAGAAGCCACTATATTAGAATAATATCTTACTGCTTCTTCTTCATAAAATTGTAAGTCTACTTCACTTAAAACATCATCAAAATTTCCCTTTGTTAAACTACCAAAGGATCCAAAGGCATCACATGAAAAAAGTGTTCCTGTTCCCCTATCAAAAGTAGCTATAGTGTCTGGCCAATGCACATTTGCTATCTCAACAAATTCTAATACATGTCCATTTCCTAAGTCTAAGGTGTCATTGTCACCTACTACAATTATATTTTCTTTAAGATCGAAGAAAGCTTGTAAAAGCTCTGCTGACTTTTGACCACAAACTATTTTAAAGTTATTATTTATCTTTTTAAAATCTTCTATCCAGCCTGAGTGGTCTGGCTCCATATGGTTTATTATTAAATATTCAATAGACTTTGGATCTACATCTATTTTGTCTAATAATTCATATAAAGTTTTTTGTGTTCCATCCCAACCATATACCCCATCTATAATAGCAGTTTTTTCACCCTTAACTATATAAGAGTTAATAGAAACTCCATTTGGAATTTCCCACAATCCCTCAAATAATATATCTTCTACATTTACCGATAGTAAATAAGTGTCATCAGTGACTTTCATTCCATTCATCTTAATCTCCTCCTAAATTATTCCATTCTTATGTCTTAAGTTTTAAATCTTTTCTAAGTTCCAATATAGATTTAGTAGAAATGTTTTCTTCACCTATGGAAAGCTTCTCTATTATACCTTTAAGTTCCGCCTCATCCTTAACTTCAATCTCCATATATGGGTATGGATAGGTTTCATTATCCCATTTATCTAAGTCTAATCTTGCACCATTTAACATATAAGATGTTCTTTCCTTATACCCCTCTTGATAAACAAAATACCCCAAACTTTCTAAAATATGTAACATAGATTCCTTATCAGATATATCAATGTTGGTTTCTATATTTTCTCGAATACCCTGCCTTTCTATGTTTTTCTTCATAGTTAATGTATTTTTAATACTATTATCTAAAAGTGATTTGCTTTCCCTTATTCTAAGGTAACTATCTAGCTTACTTTGTATATATTGTTCTTTAGAATCTATTAATGTATTTACTTGAAGTTCTTTAGCTATTAATTTTCCACCTAATTTTCTTATTTTTTCTTCAATTTCCTTTAAATCAATATTTAATATTTTAACTTCCAATTCCCTCATATTAACACCTACCCAGTTAATTTATTTTTATTCACCATAAGCTTCTTTATCAACTATAACTGTTAAATCCGGATGAAGTAGGAGGAAGGACGCTGGAAACATTGTACTTACCTTGTTTGCTTGCAATAGTCTTTTTATAACATGTGTTTTTCTTCCTCCATTGGCAAGTAATATAATTTTTCTAGCTTTTAATATACCTCCCATACCCATGGTTATAGCACTGTTAGGTACTCTTTCACCCTCTTCAAAAAACCTTGAATTGACTTTAACTGTTTCCTTAGTTAATTTAGTCACACTAGTTCCAGTAAATAAATAATGATCAGGTTCATTAAAGGCTATATGACCATTTTCACCAACTCCTAAAATTTGAATATCTATTCCCCCAGCCTTTTCAATCATCTCATCATACTCTCTACAATGTTTATCTAAATCACTAGCCTTACCATCAGGAATAAAAATATTTTCTTTTTTTATATTAATATGATTAAAAAACTTGTCCTTCATGAAGTATTCATAACTTTGGACATGGCCACCAGCTAATCCAATATACTCATCTAAGTTAAAGGATTTAACTCTTGAAAGATCTAAATTATTTTCTTTATAAGCCCTTATGATTTCTTGGTACATCCCAATGGGTGTACTCCCTGTAGCCAATCCTAATACTATTTCTGGATTTTCTTCTATGGCTCCTATAAGCAATTTTGCTGCTGCTTTACTCATACCCTCGTAATCTTTACAAACTATTAAATTCATTTTATCATCTCCTACAATATCTTTTTGGGAATAAAATCAATGTAGTCACTTGATATACAGTGGAATTCAATACCATCTACATTGCCTTGGACTATATGCCTGTGACCTTCTGCGTGTAAGTGACCATATAAACATATATGAACACCATATTCCTTCATTATATCTACAAATTCATTAGGCTCCCTATCATAATTAAATGGAGGATAATGTAGTAATGCTATAATCTTATCAGGAGTATTTTTAATAGAATCAAGAGAAAGTCTTAACCTATTTAACTCCCTTGCAAATATCTTTTTATTGTGACTATCTTCATCTTCTATAGGTGACCATCCTCTAGTGCCTGCTATAGCAATATCTCCGTAGATAAAACTATTATTCTGTAAAAATTCAATGGTTTTAAATCCTAAACCATTTATTTTGCTTAAGCTTTGCCACCAATAATCATGATTCCCCTTCATAATGATTTTTCTACCTGGTAAATTTTCAATTTTTAATAAATCCTTGTAAGCATCCTCTAGTTTTAGTCCCCAGGATATGTCCCCAGGTAACAAGACTAAGTCATCATCACTTACAAGCTCTATCCAATTATTTATTATTTTATCCTCATGGTCTATCCAGTTACCTCCAAATATATCCATGGATTTATCTCCAATACTATCAAAATGCAAATCTGCAATCCCAAATATCAATATATCACCCCAGTCAATGTTGTTCATTAACATTAAGATAAATCTTAGTGTTTTCAACATTTCTTAGTTAATGTTAAGCTTTAGGTTAAGTTTATTAGATTGAAATCAATCCCTAAATCATCTAATAGGTTTTTCTCCCTTTGGTGACAAGTAAACAATAATACTTGTCTCTCCCCTATATTATTATTTAAAAATTCTAATACATTTTTAAGCCTATTTTCATCATATTGTATAAAACAATCATCTAAAAATAATGGTAAGTTCTTTTCTGTTATTTCATCCATTATACCAAATCTTAAAGCAAAGTATAATTGATCTATCGTTCCACCACTTAAGCCCTCTATTTTGATTATTTCATCAGTACTAGGGTTTTCTAGACTAATATCCAAATCCTCACTAATCTTAATGTTATTATATTTGCCAGAAGTAATCTTTTCAACAATATAGCCAAGTTTTCTATTTATTTCAGGTGCAAACTCAGTGTGTATTTCTTCAGATACTTGTTGAATTGTAGATTTAGCAAGGTTTAATGCTAATATTTCATTATCTAAATCCTTCTTCTGTTCTTCCCTTGTATATATTTCTTCTTCTACTTCTACCAATCTAGAAATTTTCTTATCCAATGTTTTAATTTTTTCTTCTATTATTGCTAGTTCTGATTTTATATTGTATATCATGGTTTTCTTTTCATCAATATTTGCTATTAATCCTTGTTTATCTGTGTCTATTTCATAATCAATTTCAACTTGGCTTTTACTGATTTCCTCTTTTAATTCTTCTAATGTATACTTGCCCAAAACCCTTTCCAGCAATTGTTCCTTAGAATTTACTTCCTTAATATTGTCCTCATATAAGGATCTTTTGTCTAAGGCGACACTTAAATCACCTAAGTTTTCACAATTGTTTTGTTTAAATATTTGATTTAACCTATCTACATTCTTATCCATAAGGATTTCATGGTCTTTTAGTTTGTCCTCCACTAGAGATATTTCCTTTTCTAATTCAATAAATTGTTTTTCTTTTTCAGATTTATTATAGATTTCATATTGTAGTTTGTTTATTAAAGCCTGTAGTTCTAGTTTGGTTTTTGTATTATTATTAGATAATAATTTTTCCTGAATCTGCCCTATTTCTTCAACCCTATCCTGGTTTAGTTTTTCTTTAGACCTAATTTTATCAAAATTTCCTTCTATTTTATTCCTATCTTCTTCTATTTTTTTCTGGCCTATAATATAATATATGGCTATGATTCCCATAATAATCATAGGAATGAATAAAAACAAAGAAGAAAGATTCATTAAATATAAAGCAACTATGGCAATTAAACTAATGCCCATCAACACAGTAGTGTTTCTTTTATGTTTATTCTTTTTATCAAGGTTTAAGCTCTTATCTCTTTCCAAATCCCTTATATAACCATCATCCTTATTGTATTGAATTTCTTGTTTTTCTCTTTCTAATTCTTCATAATCACTATAGTCCTTATTTAAATCCCCTAGTAATTTTTCATTTTTTGATTCTAAGTCCTCTGGATTGAAATCCTTTATCTTATTTAACATAGTTACTAAATCTGATTTCATGTCTTTTATACTTGTAGAGGAATGATTTATGCTTTGATTTAGTGTTATAGCTTCCTCATAATCTTTTTTTGAAACATTGGCAAAATCCTTTAATTTTTCTTTTGCTAATCTTAAAGATTTAATTTCTTCCCCTATCTTTGCCCCATCATCTAAAATCTTCTTTTTCTCTAGTAGGTCAACCTTATCTAGTTGCTTTATTAAAATTGACAAGTTTTTATCTTCAATTCTTATACTATCTTGTAATCTAGACTTTTCCTCTAAATAAAATTCGTAATCCTCTTTTTCCATTTCTATTGTTTCTTTTTCCCTTTCTAGCCTTTCAATTTCATTCAAATTTTTAGCATAGGGTTTAGTAGGAGCCCTTTCACTACCTATATGACCTAGCAAACCATCAATTTTTGATATAGCCTTGTCCACAGATATATTGTCATCTAAGGAAGTATTTACATTTATCAGTTTTTCCCTTACATCATTAGCCAGGTTTTTATCTGTTATGGATTGTAGTTGTTTAATGAAAATAGTATTTGAAAATACCCTAGTGTTGAATCCAAAGAAATGTATCCCTGGCTGTGAAATTCTTGTCTTCCCAGTTTCTATGGATTTGCTGATTTCTTTACCTGTAATTTCTTCCAATATCTTTGTTTCTTCTTTTCCCCTTGTAAGATTTCTTTCTATTCTATAGTCCTTACCTTCAAATTCAAATCCTATAATCCCTGCATATCTGTTTATATTCCAAGGATCATATTTGGAATGTTCTTCATTATATAGGGCAGAGCTTACATTAGGCCTCAAAAATCCAAAAAACATTCCTTCAATAAAACTGTGTATAGTAGATTTTCCAGATTCATTTTCTCCATAAATTATATTTAAGCCCTTGTTTAATTTAATGTTTTTATTTTCAAACTTGCCAAATCCTATTAAATTAAGTTCCTTTATAATCATATTTAATTACTCTCCTTTAGCAAAGCTTCCAATCCAATATATAAAGCATTTTTAACTATAGGGTCCTCCTGGCCTTTTTCTTTCATAGCCTCTATAAATCTCCCTATAATATTATCCTTGTTATCTATTTCTAGCTGGTCTAAGTCATAATCTAAGACAGTATTATCACTTATTTCAATATGATAAAAAGAAGACTTTACATCTGTCAATATGTTATCTAGGTTAATATGTTTTTCTACAAAACCAGTAAGTTCTATTCGATAAAAATCCTTTTCTTTGTTTCCTATATCTATGTTTTTTATTTCATCTAATATCTCTAAATATCCCATGCTACTATTGATTTGTATACTTCCCTGCAAAAACTGCCTTTTGCTAAAGGCCTTAAATTTTATATCCAGTTTTTTATCTATTATTGCGCCTTCAATTATCCCTCTCTCTCCTATTTCCCCAAAATCTAAGGGTTCTGGAGAGCCACAATAAGCGATATTTTTCCCTATAATATCAGGTTTGTGTATATGCCCCAGTCCTATATAATCCATGTTTAAGTTTTTCAATTCATCAGGCTTTAGGGGAAGATAGTTAGAATCTCCATATATGTCCCCATGCAGTATTAGAATGTTGTTTTTATTCTTGTCTATATTTTGTTTTAAATCAAAAAATAAGCTATGGTCCTTTATCTCCTTAGTGTCCCAGCTATATCCATATACATTAGTATTTAGATCTTTAAATTCCATTTTTCCTATTCCATTTGTATCAAATATATTTACATTTTTTGTCCATTCTACTTTGTTATATAAAGACTTTCTACCTATGTAGTCATGATTACCTGCAACTATTATAATATTTACAGCCTTTGCCTTTTTAAAATTATCTCTTACTCTTTTCATATCACCTATGGTAAAATAAGCCTCTTCAAATAAATCTCCTGCTATAAATAAAAAATCTACTTTTTCATCCATAGCATAGTCAACAATTCTATCAAATGTAGACCATAATTCTCTTCTTCGTTCCCTAGCTGTTTGTCCTTTAAATGAAGGATTTAAAAACTTAAATCCAAGATGTAAATCCCCTGTATGAATAAATTTAATCAATGGCCTAACCCCTTTCATCTTCCTATTTTAGATTATATCATATCAACTGCTAAATAATATAAATATTAAGGAATATTTTATTAAGATAAATAGATATAAAAAAACACCCATAAATTTATATGTAATAAATCAATGGGTGTGTAGTATTTATCCTATTTACTTAATCAACTTGGATAATGCTTTAAAGTCAGAGGTACCTGATATTTTCAGCAAATCAAATATTATGGATTCTGTATTAGATATAGTTGCCCCCATATCCTTCATTTGTTCTAAACCATTTACAAAGTTTTCTTTAGTCCTTGAACAAACTGCATCCCTAGCAATAAATACTTCATATCCTGCCTTTATCAATTCCCTAGTTGTCTGCATTACACATATATGAGCTTCCATACCTGAAATTATTATCTTTTTTCTTTTCTTTTCGTCAATTGATTCTTTTATATTATCTAAATAGGCATTAAAACTATTCTTTTCGAAAACAATTGGATTATCTAAAGCTTCCTTTAATTCTCCTAGTGTAGACCCTATTCCCCTTGGATATTGTTCTGTAAATATAATTGGAATATCCATTAACTTACCCGCTTCTATTAATACTTTTGTGTTGGAAACTATCTTTTTTTTGTAATCCATAACATTAGCTAACTTTTCCTGAATATCAATTACTAGAAAAAGTGCATCCTCTTTGTTTAATTCATATTTTGTCAATAAATTCACTCCTTTTTAATAGTTAATATTTGAAATTTCAACCTCATTCATTAGCCTTTTAATATGACTGATCTCTATTTTAGAAATATCCCTTTCTAAGTTTATAACAGCTTCTATGGCTTTAACTAATCTAAGGGTCATATCCATACTATATTGCCTGTTTATTCCTAGGGCAAATCCTGATGCTATCCCATAGGATCCATTTTCCCTGGAAATATATCTTAAATCTTCATCATGGGTAAGCTCTACCCTATAACCTTTGTCTTGACCCAGTACTAGTGTTTCATAGTTTGAAATACTAATAATTACAAACTCTACACCCCTATCCAATAAATACTTAGAGCCTTTTATAATTTCATTTTGAAAGCTTAGTTTTATATTCAATAGGTATT
>CAZWTU010000043.1:0-13161 GCA_964637035.1 uncultured Tissierellaceae bacterium | reverse complement strand
TTGAATTTAACTATAATGATTATCTGCCATTGGAACAGTTTGAAACATACCATAAGATTATAAAAAACGTTGAAGACGTCTCAAATGATAAAATTAAAGAAATTGTAGACGAATGGTTGAAACTAGATATAAGAGAAGTTACACAAGTTCATCTAGGCAAAAGGAGCTTTGAAAGGAAGTTCTTCAAGAACATGGGAAATTCCCATGCGTCTAATGTTGATTGGATTAAGAACGTATTTCCTCGTGATAAGTGGGTAAATGTCTTAGATAATATGTATCGTAAATCTAAACAGGAAGTATTGAATCAGTTAAAAGATACCATATTAGTATCTAAAGCAAAAGAAGAATTAGAAAATATTATAATATCAGAAAAAGCTAAAAACATATATTATAATAACCACTATATTGATTATCTAAATAGGCAAGAAGATAACGAAGTGTTATTTAATGCTATTTTAGAAGGTTTGCGTGATCCTGTAATTGAACTTGATTCTTTGAGTAATATCTGGATGGTGAAAGATGATGGATTCAACTAGAATATTAATTGAATGTTTGATGGAAAACAAATCTGCACTTGAATCAATGTATGATTTAAAAGATATGTTAAGGTCCTGCAACAATAGAGATTATACGCTTATAGCAACAGCATATAGAACATGTAGAGCTTTCTTTGAGTTAGATACAAATGGTAGCTTAGAAGACTTTTGTAGTAATTTAAGACAGTATAAATTGTATTGTGAAGAAAATATATATGTTTCTGACCATATTTATAATATAGTAAAACCTATTGAAGGTAACTTTAATATGGATATAATAAAAGCTTCCGATGGGAACAAAGTAATTGTATCAAAAGATATGCCTACTTGGATGATAGGTAGTAAAAACTTGGATAGAATCTATAATAGAACTTTTATGAGAAATATAGAAGAGGATGTTATTGGTGATCCTTACCTATTTAGAATGACTGGATATAATAAATATAGATCAAGAACTCAAAAGTTGTTAGTAGACGGTGCTATGAATATGCCCCCAGCTAGTACTCTTTTAGGCTGTATGGCAACAGGTGAAGGTAAAAGTATTATAGGAATTATGCCCCAGTTTTTTGAGCAAAAGGGTTTAACAATAGTGATAGTCCCTACAGTTTCTTTAGCAATTGATCAGCTTAGAACTTCTAGTATATATTTTGTAAATAAAAAAAATAAACCAAAGGCTTATTATTCAGGACTTTCATCATCAGAAAAGGCGGAAATTTACAAGGATATAGCAGAAGGTAACCTTCCTATACTATACATTTCTCCAGAAGGACTTTTGAATGAATCATTCAAAAATAGAATATTAGAAGCTGCAAGGGAAGGGTTTGTAAATAGGCTTATAATTGATGAAGCACATATAATTGAGGATTGGGGAGAGCAATTTCGAACTGAATTTCAATTACTATCCTCGTTTAGAAGAATATTGTTAAAGGCATCTAAAAGACAACTTAAAACTATACTTCTTTCAGCTACATTCACTGAAGACACGATAGCCCTTCTAAAAAGGTTGTTTTCTGAGGGAGATAACTTTATAGAAATTAGAGGAGATTCATTAAGGCGCGAGCCTCAATATTATGTGAAAAAGTGTAAGAATAGTATTGAAAAACTAGATAAATTAAAAGAAATTATTTATCTTTTGCCAAGACCTTTAATAATATATGTTATTAGACCTGATATGGCTGAATACTTGAAAAAAGAATTAAATAATATGAACATAAATAGCATAGATGTATTTACAGGAAAGATAAGTAAAAGGGAAGAAAGAGAAAACATGATAAATAGATGGATAGACAATGACACTGATATTATGATAGCTACATCGGCATTTGGTATGGGGGTAGATAAGAAAGATGTTAGAACAGTTATTCATTATTCTATACCTGAAAGTATAAATAGATTTTATCAAGAAGTGGGAAGAGGCGGAAGGGATGGTATAAGTTCTGTTAGTCTTATGATAACAGATGTTTTAGAAGATTTAAAAGAAAGCTTTTCTCTTATTACTGGTAAAGTGTTATCTATAGAAAAATTTACAAATAGATGGTATCAAATGTATGAGAATGCAAAAAAAGATGAAAATACCTCTTATCTTTCAATTGATGCAACATCAAAACCTATTCATATAGAAGAAGATTATACAGGAAAATGGAATATTAGTTGGAATGAAAATGTTATACTTACCTTATTTAAAGAAGAGTTAATAGATATAATAGATTTAAATCTAAATATGGAAAAACGTGAGTATATTATCGAGATTAAGGATCCCATGTTACTTACTAATCCAGACAAATTATTATTATATTTAGAAGCATTGAGAGCGAAGGAATTAAAAAAAGTTGATAATTTAAAGGATGAAATTAAAAGCTTTGTAACAAGAGAAATAGATCAAAGGTGTATAGGACGTATTCTTTCAAGAGTATATAAACGGACATATTCACTCTGTAATGGTTGTAACTATTGTTCAGAAAATAATAGAAACACATACTTTAATAGAGAACATGATATATCTATTAAAGAAGGAAATACTTTACTTAAGAATAGTAAATTGGGTCTAACCTTGAATGATGACCTTAATCATACTGACGAAATAGTATATTATTATAAGAAGGGTAATAGCCTAGAAGAAAACATTGAGTTAATATCTAAAGCTTCTGTTAACCATATTATTTTAAAGAATAAAGAATTTAATATTGAAGAGATACCTATGGACAAAACTTATACTAATATAAGTTTATATGATGAAGTTAAATTAAATCCTAATAATATATCAGGAATTATAGCTCTGCATTATTCTGATGATCCTAGTTATAATGAAGAAGTTTTAGCTTTTTCTAAAAAACTAGAAAAGAAAGGTAATAAAATAATACATTTTTGCAGTTCTAACGATAAGTTGTTAAATGGTGAAAGTGTGAAAAATAGAGCTGCAGATTCAATAAAATTAATTAAACAAGAGGTGAATTATGCATTATAAAGGAAGATTAAGAAAAGAAGTAATGCCTATAAAATTAAAATCTTTTTTGGAATTAGTATCATACGACAAATATGATTATGATGAATTATATAATCTAATATACCCGCTCTCAACTATTGAAGACAAATCAAACTTAAATTACGTATATAATTTTGCTAAAGAGATAGAAATGATTCAAGAACTTAGTGGGGGTAAAGTTATATATAATGAAGGTACAGGAATTAAAATTTTAGATAATGGTATCGATGAAAATGCATTTAAAGAATATACAAGGAAAGCATTATTCAAATCAGAGGAATCTTTATTTCAAAATATTACTAGGGAACTATTATCTTATGATTTAGGCAAAGTTTTTTTTCAAAGGAATGAGGACTTAATAAGGGCTCTAATTTTAAATCAAAATGTAACTGATGAGGATATGCTTGCATATAGATTCTGGTCTAAGTATTTAGGATATAGTTATAATTTAAAGACTGAATTTCTTATAATTAATCCATATAAATATATCAACATTTTAAACAATCGAATTTTGGAAGCAGATATGAGAATTCCTATAAGAACTTATATAGAACAATTACAGTATAATGACAACATATTTAGAGAAATAGTGAAAGATAATGAAATATCAGAATCAGTTTCTATTGCTTTAAAAACATTAGAAGCAGATAATAAATTGAAGTTAATTTTAGAAAATGATGCTGGGGACCTATGGAGGTTAAAAAACATTACAGAGTCTGATGATGCAAGAATAAGTCATATAGAATTGGGGGTATATTCGTGAATGCTAACGAAATAATACAAAGAATTAACGAAGTATCAAATATAACTGCACTTGCCAATAGTGACTATGATTTTTTAGCGACACATATGCCCTTTAAAAAACTAAGCTATAGTACAATAGGAAATGCTCAAAGAGCTAAAGAGGACTTAACAGAAGAAGAATTTCTCATTAAACATATATATCCATCAAGAGATGAACATAAAATGGTTTTTGTTAAAGGAAATTCAGGTTCGGGGAAATCACACTTAATAAGGTGGTTTTATGATAAGTATAAGAACAAAGTAGATGAAAGAGAAGAATTAATAATACTAATATCAAGAGATTCCAATAGCCTTAAAGGGACTTTAAATCAGATCGTGGGTTCTGACCTTTTTAAAGGTTTTAGCGAGGAAACAGAGTTTAAGAAAATAATTGAAGCGGGAAAGTTTTTAGAAGAAGAAAAGTTAAAAGAAGATATACCGGCTCTTTTATCCTCTGCTGTTAGAACGACTGAGATAAGAGATATTAATAAAAGAGAAAGAAATAAATTAGCTAATTTTTTAAGTGCAGATATAATTAGAGAAAAAGTATTATTCAGAGATGGAGGACCTATTTCAAGAATTATAACTAGCATGATAGGAAGTAAAGATCAAAATAATAAAAAAAGTGAAAAGAGCTTTTTAAAAGAAGATTTTGATGTTGTGAATACTAATGTATTAAGAGAAATGAGAGACACAGAAGGGGATATGGGTGCTTCCACTAGAGCTATAGCTTTTGCGGAAGACATTGAAAGAAGTGACGATAAGAAACAAGAAGTCGCAGAGTTACTAAATGATCTTGTAGACGAAGTCATAAAGAAGATAATAGGACTTGGTAGATCTGATTTACAAGATGTTTTCAAAAAAATAAGATCGAAATTAAAACAAGAAAATATGAATTTAACTATATTTTTTGAAGATATAACTACAACTACTGGAATACATAAAGAATTATTAGAATCATTAATAGTGGATCATAGAGAAGCAAAAGAAGATCTATGTAGAATAATTTCTTTTGTTGGTATTACAGAAAGCTATTTTTCTTCACAAATACAAGCTAATATCAGAGGGAGAATAACACATAGTTTAGATATAGAAGATTCTTCACTTATAGAAAACAAACAAGATCTTTCTAAATTTATAGGCCTATATATTAATGCAATAAACCAACCTAAAGAAAGGATTAAGGATTGGTATATCAAGAATTCAGAAGGAGAAAACCTACCTATTTCAGATTTAAATATGGATAAAAAATGGTCAATAATAAAACTGGATGATGAAAGAGAGGTTTCTATTTATCCATTTACTGATGATGCACTATGGAATATATATGAAGCCAGGGATAATGAAGGTAGAGAACCTAGAGGGTTTTTAAGATTGATTATTAATAATATATATTCTAATTATATTAGAAATGGGAAAAATTATCTTTTAGATATGGATGTATATGATAATACAAATATAACTAAATTAAAAGATCCTTTAGATGAAGAAAAGATTAGAAGATTTAGTGAAGGTAATGAAAAAATAAAAATTATGACAGAAACCCTAATTAGAATCTGGGGAGATGGTAGTTTAGTTAATAGGGAAGAAAGTGGGAAGAAAACAATAGGGAATATAGATGAAGCTATTTTCAACTATTTTAGTTTGCCAATAATTTCTGGTGAAATAGTTGATTCGCCTCCAGATAAGTTACCAGTTACTCCTGAACTGCCAGAAGTAAAACCAGATAGAAAAATGAAAGAATATGAAAATGAAACTGCCCAACTTGATGAATGGAGAAAAGGTGAGAAATTAGTAGAACATAAAAAATATAGAAATATTATTTTAGATTTATGTAAAAAATTTATTAATTGGGAAGAAGAAGGAATAAGTAGATATTTAATAGATAATCTTCTAACATCTTCTGTTTTGAACATAGAGGGACAAATTGTTGATTCAAGTGGTGGAGTACTTTTTAAAAGAGATGATGAATTATACTATGTCCTTATAGGGTTGGTACAATGGGATTATTATGGTGAAAGAAGTTGGGAATTTGAAAATAGCCATAAATATATATTGAGAATTACACAATATTTAAATAGGTATAAGAAATCCATTCTCGAACTATTACAAAAGCCAAAAGGTGAAAACTGGGAACTTGAAGACATACTTTTGTTAAACTCTTATTATTATAATATGTTGAACAGACGATTAAAAGAAAATCTAAGTACAGAAGAGTTGTATCGCATTCTTTTCAGTAATTCAGAATCAATTAAATCTAATTCATATGATGAACTTGATAATAAGTGGGTTACATTAGCAAATATATATAATAAATCTGAAGAGACCAAACTAAACCAAGACTTACTAATAAAATACTATAACTTACCCTTAGGAATTGCACCACTTAGAACGTCAGGAAATATCGATGTTTATGCTTATAAAATTCTAGAAAGAATTAAGAAGTTATACAATTCAAACTGGGACATTCATTCTTATAAGTTTAAAGTAGAAAGAATAATCGAGATTTACAAACCATTAGATTTTTTTATAAAAGAAGTATATAGTAAAATACCTACATTGTTAGAGAACTTATCTATTAACATTGAAAGCTTGGTTGATAGTCTAGAATCAAAATATAATAACGAAATAGATGAGTCAAGAATAAGAGCCATGTCAAATAATATAAATATCTACCTTGATATTATAGTTGAAACTGGGTTTATTAATAATAAAGAAACATACGAAGAAATAATATATAATACAGATGAGAGAGAAATATATTCTATTTATAGTAAACTAAAAGGATATAGTAAATTAAATGATGTCGATAAATTAATTTATGTTGCTAGAAATGATATAGAAAAACTTCGCAAATATGTAATACAATTAACTACTTTAGAAGATAATATTGAAAAATATAATGAAAATTGTGATGCAAATACAAACTCGGGATTAGATGTAAATACAGAGTATAAAGAGGTATTAGAAGATATTGAAAAAAATGAATTAGAAATTGCTTCACAAATAGAAAGGTACTTGAGGTGAAATAATGGCTGGTTTATCAGATAAACTTAATGAATCTAAAATAAAAATTGAAGAGTATAATAGGATTAAAGAAGAGAATAAAAATATAAATAACCTAAAGGAATATAATAGGAATATTAAGGTTATTAACAACAAGATTAAAGAGATAAATTTAATAGTTGAAGCACTGGATGATATTGTTGGGAATGAAATAAGCCTAGAGGCACAAATAAAATTCAAACAACCATTAAAGGCACTTTTAATTCAATTAGAGAATGGTAAAATAGATAGGCTAAGTAATTCATATCTAAAATATATATCACCCATACATGAAAATATAGGGACAATAAAAAACGAATATACTAATTTATGGAATGCATATTATGAAAGAAAATATAGTAGTTCTATAAATTTATTGACTATGTTAAATACAATCTTAGATGATGTAGAAATAATAAAGATAAAAAATGATATAAGTAAATTTAGTAAGAAATGGCCAATAAACACTAATGATTTAAAAGAACTCGACGCAAATGGTAAAAAGGCGTATAAAAAAATAGAAGATTTAAATTTAAATAATAATATACAAGTGTTTTTAGAAAAGTTATTAAATAACCAAATACGATTATCCGATATTAGTAAAGAAGTATACTCCTGGTTGGAAGCAAATAATTTGAGTAATAAAATCAAACTAAGGGTATAAATACTGAATATTCTGTTAGATGCCAAATGAAATCTATCCTAACTATTTCATTTGGCATTATCGATCTTAAAGTCAAATCTTTAATAAATGATTATTTAGGGTGACTTATTATTCTTGTATGGTATAATAATATTATATTAATTGATGTAGATTATATGATATTAAAAGAATATAATTTTAAATAGGTAGGTGCATAAAATGAACGAAAGAATAAGTTCAATAATAGATGAAATGCAAAGGGTATATTTAAATGATAATAGACCCTGGATAATAGGATTTAGTGGTGGTAAAGATTCTACTGTTGTTGTACAACTAGTTTATCAGATGCTGTTATTACTAGATGAAGACAAAAGACATAAAGAAGTACACATAGTATCTTCGGATACATTAGTAGAAAATCCAATTATTTTAGATAGGTTACTTGAAACAAATAAATTGATTGCTGAATCAGCAAAAAGAGATAAATTACCTATTAATACAAATATGGTTCACCCGAAATTTAGTGATTCATTTTGGACTAATATTATTGGTAAGGGGTTTCCTACGCCTAAATCTGCTAGATTTAGATGGTGTACTGAAAGAATGAAAATAGAACCATCAAATAGATTTATACAAAAGACAGTAGATGAAGATGGGGAAGCAGTTGTTTTATTAGGTGTGAGAAAAGATGAAAGTGCAGCTAGAAAACAAAGTATCGTAAAAAGAGAGATAGATGGATATATATTAAATCCTCATGGCAGTCTAACTAACACTTATGTTTATAGCCCTATTGTGGAATTAACAACAGATGATGTTTGGGAAGTTTTACTATCTAATGGAGGTAATAACCCTTGGGGAGGTTCAAATACAATATTATTTGAATTATATTCAGATGGTGCTGGAGGAGAATGTCCATTTATTATATCCTCAAATGGCGATAATGATGAGATATCAACGCCATCATGTGGGAATACAAGGTTTGGATGTTGGACATGCACTGTAGTTGCTAAGGATAGGTCACTTCTTGGATTTGTAGAATCTGGTGAAGAGTGGCTAATACCCTTAGTAGAATTTAGAGAATGGTTAATGGAAAATAGAGATAATAGAGATTTGAGAGCTAAAATGCAGAGAACAGGTAGAATATATAGGCTTAAAGTAATGGTAGATAGAATAACAAAACAGCAAAAAGAGATATATTTAAACGAAGGATATGAAATTGAAATAGATGAAAAAGGTAAACAGTACTTTTGGGTACAAGGTTTAGGTCCGTTTAATTATGAAGGTAGGCAACTAATCCTGAGAAAATTATTAGAGACTGAAGAAGTTGTAGGGATTGAATTAATCAAGATGGAGGAATTAAAGGAAATAGAGAAGATCTGGCACAAAGAATTTGATGTAAAAAGAGATGCACTTGCAAATATATATAAAGAAGTTAAAGGGAAAGAACTTCCTTGGGCGGATAAAATAGCTCCAATACTTGAAGATAACATTATTAATGAAATAGACAATATACTTGATAAATACGATATAGAAAAGGAATTATACTATAGATTACTAATTCTTACAGAGGATAATAAAACTTTTAGTAATAAAACTGAATATAAGAAGTCGCTTGACAAACTATTAAATCAACAATGGCTACACAGAGATATATATGATGAGGAGTATAAAGATGAAAATTAACAGTATTAAAATAAAAAATTTTAGATCCTATAAAGGATTAACTACATTTGATTTTAGATTTCAGGAAGGGAAAAATATTATTTTAATTGGGGGAGAAAATGGAGCTGGAAAGAGTTCTATTTTTGAAGCCATGAGAATTTGTTTATATGGACCTCTAACATATAAATATCAAGGCATGGTAGCAAATTATATTTCAAGAATTAAATCTATGATTAATGAAGATGCATACTCAGATAAAAGTGTAGGTGCATTTATTGAATTAGATATTAACATGACTAATAATACCATTGAAGAAAACTATATCGTTAGAAGACAATGGTCATTTGATAACTCTAGACTTATAGAAGATTTTATTGTAATAGAGAATGGGGAAGAACTAGATAAGGAAGAAACTAATAATTTTTATGAATATTTCAAATCAATAATACCACCAGCTGTATTTGAACTTTCCTTTTTTGATGGTGAAAAGTTATTTGATTTCTTCGAAGATAGAATTTCAGGACAAAAGCTAAAAGAAACTATGCTGACATTAAATAACTTTGATATTTTTAATATTCTAAGTCGAGAACTAGAATTAAATACTCGAAGGAAAAATAGAGAAAGAAAGAATCTGAAAGACGAAATATTGGAATTAGAGGCTATTGAAGATAATATTTCTAATAAGAGGCAAGAATATAACCAAATAAAAGTAGAAATACAAGAGCTAGAGAAACAAATAGAAGATCTACTTATGGATATAAATGTTAAAAATAATGAATTTATTAGTTCCGGAGGGTTAAATCAAGAAGTTAGAGATAGATTAGTACATGAAATTTCTAAATTTGAATCTGATAGAGATAAAATCAATTTAGAGATAAAATCTTTCTCAAATGATATATTACCCTTTATAATAGTGTCAAAAGAAATTGCAGAATTAAAAGAACAATTATATGATGAACAAGAATTTATTGTATACGAAGCTATTAAAGATAGGGTAGATATAAAAAGTATAAAGGCAAATTTAAAAAGTAAAAATTTATATCCTGAAAATTTAGATGTCTTAATAAATGAAATTACTAAATTCATTATACCGAGAGAATTTAATCAAGGTTTTAAACCAATACATTATTTATCTAAAGAACAATCAAACAAGGTTATATCTAATGTAAATGAGATATCAGAACTAAAAATAGAACAAATAGACTATTTTGAAGAGATACAGAAACTTACAAAGAATATTGCAGATAATAAGAAAAAGCTAAGAAGTTCTATGGATATGAATGAAGAAAAAAGATATGTAAAGTTAATAGAAGATATGAATATGGAATTAAATAATAAATATATCATATTAGAAGGATTAAAATCTGATAAAGAAACACTTGATAAGGAAATAGAAATTGAGAGAAAAAAATTATTAAAGATTAATGAAAAGATAGATCTTATAAAAAAAGCTGATAATATAAAGGATATGTCAGATGTAATCATTGAAATGACAGAGGTATTATTAAAGGAGATAACATCTGCCAAGAGATTAGACATTTCAGAGTCTTTTAACCAAATATTTAATTTAATTATTAGAAAAGATAGATTTATAGATTATATCGACATAGATGAAACTTTTGAAGTTGTTTTATATGTAAAGAAATCATTTTCCGTGAGAGAAATTATTAATATGACAATGAATTTAGGTTTATCAGAATTAAGGGATAAACAAGGGAATAAATTTTTAGAAGAAATAACAAATGAACCAATCACCTATAAAAGAGAATTATTAAACCACTTGAATAAATTAGATGAAGATAAAATATTAGATATTAGTACAAAGGTAGATGTTATGAATTTATCTTCTGGTGAAAAACAAATTTATATTCTTTGTTTATATTGGGCTTTAATCAAAAGTTCTAATGTATCTATCCCCTTTATAATAGATACTCCTTATGCCAGAATAGATGAAAATCATAGAAAAGCAATAACCACTGAATTTCTACCTGGAATAAGCCAACAAGTAATTGTTTTATCTACTAATACAGAAATAGATGAAGAATTATACAAAGAAATAAATAAACTTGTATCAAAAGAATTTACACTTGATTATGATAACAATTCTAGATCAACAGAAGTTAAATCTGGATATTTTTATGAGGTGATGTAATGGGATTTAGATTAAAAACATCTAAAAAGACTATGGAAAATTTTGAGTACTTAGAAAGTAGAATGAAATTACAGCCTTTTATATTATCTAAGATTGCTATTATGCTATCCATAAGACATGAAGAAAGCATAGATATGGTAGTAGATGAAGATCAAAAAGGGTTGGAACTAAATAGGCAAACTATAATGGGTGAATATGACGAAATATTTAAGTGTTTAATGGAGAAAAATCTTCAAAGGTCATTAACTGATGATGAATATTTTCCTTTGTACGCTAAAAAACATCTAGATAGAGGGGCTGAACTCTTAAAGAATGAGTTTGAGTATAGTGGAAGCTATGAGAGACTATTTAATACACTTCTAAGAGGCGGTGTTGGTATATGATATATATAGATAACAATGCTACAACGAAGATAGATGAAGAGGTTTTAGAAGCAATGACTCCTTATTTAAGGGAGGAGTATGGAAATCCTGGAAGTAAGTTTTATACACTTGCAGAAAATGCTAAAAATGCAGTGGAAGAAGCTAGAGAAAAAGTAGCTGAACTTGTAAATGCAAAACCTAAAGAAATAATATTTACTTCATCGGGTAGTGAAAGTAATAACTTTATTATAAAAGGTATTAGTGATTATTTAAAGAATTATGAAGAAAAAGGCAATCATTTAATAACAAGTTATTTTGAACATAAATCAGTATTCAATTCATTTAGATATTTGAACGGTGAAATATATATGAATAAAGAAAAGACCAAGAAAATGGGACAAGATTCTAATAAGATAGATAGAGGATTTAATGTAGACTTTTTAGGTGGCAATGCTAAAGGGCAGATTAATTTAAACGATTTAAAAGAACATATTAAAGATAATACAATATTAGGTAGCTTCATATGGGCTAATAATGAAACTGGAAACTTAAATCTTATTGAGGAAATAGTGAAGGTATTTAATGAAAAGGATATATTCATACATTCAGATGCAACTCAAATAGTTGGGAAATTAGGTATTGATTTAGAGAAAACAAAACTTGATGCAATATCATTTTCATCGCATAAAATCTATGGACCAAAAGGTATAGGGGCTGCATATTTAAGATCAAACAAATATACAACAAAAGATATTACGTCACTTATTCATGGTGGAGATGACCAAGAATTTGGATATAGGGCTGGAACTCCAGGTGTACATAATATAGTAGGCTTCGGAAAAGCAGCAGAGATTGCTAAACGGGATATGCAAGAAAATATTAAACATATTAAATTTTTAGAAAAAGAGTTCATTAAAATGTTGTTAAGCAAATTTGATAACATTAAATTTTTAATGGATGAAGATAATAAAATTCCAGGAATAGTGTCCTTTGTGCTCCCGGATATTAATAATCAACTATACTTAAAGAGATTATCAAAAGATGTTGCATTTTCGTCAGGATCTGCCTGTACTATTTCCACAGACACAGGAATGTTAGATCATTTGGGTCTTTCTGAGTATAAATCAAATTTTTTCAGAGTAGCATTAGGAAAAAACAATACTTTAGAAGAGATAAAAGAACTTAATAATATATTTATCTAGCATTATGTATAAGTTTTATGATTATATTCCTAAAACTTATTTTGATTTTATTATAATATAAGGGACTCGGAAATACTAAAGAAAAGGTGAATACTAAATGACCAATATAACACTCAACGACATAGAAATCCAAGTCACAAAGAAAAAATTAAGAACATTCGCTGAATACTGCCTTCGAATTAGACCACTAGTGCACACTTTTAGACCATTGAATGCCAGATAATAGGCCACTCAATGCCAACTCAAGACCAAGAAGTTTAGAGAGTCCCAATTATGGAACTCTCTATTGGAGGG
>CAZWTU010000042.1:0-13215 GCA_964637035.1 uncultured Tissierellaceae bacterium | reverse complement strand
AAATGAATTTGAAGGTAGGAGAGCTGTGAAAAAGCCGCTTACCTGTCATCCCGAGAGAAACGAGGGATCTTGGGTCTTTTGAAAAGACTAGATTCTTCGCTATGCTCAGAATGACAATCTAATGAATTGATTTTTTCACTGGAATGGAGGTTTTAAAATGAAAAGTTTATCATTGTACATACATATACCATTTTGCCTTAGCAAATGTTACTATTGTGACTTTTTATCTTTTACTAATATGGAAGAAAAGGTGGAAGGATATATAGATAGCTTACTAAAGGAGCTCAATTTATATAAGGAAGAATTAAGGGATTATACTATAAAAACTATATTTATAGGAGGAGGGACTCCTACTTCTATAGAAGCAAGCTATATTTTCAAAGTACTTAACTTTATATATAATAATTTCAATCTAAGGGAAGATCCTGAGATTACCATAGAGGGAAATCCTGGAACCCTGGATAGGGACAAAGTTGAAATTTATAAAAATGCAGGTATAAACAGATATAGTTTAGGTTTACAAAGTTTAGATGATGATTTATTGAAATCCATAGGGAGGACTCACAGCTCTAAGGATTTTTATGCCTCTTACAATTTATTAAGGGATATGGGTATTGATAACATTAATGTTGATTTAATCTTTGGCTTGCCAGGCCAAAGTCTAAATCACGTAGTAGATACTTTAAATAAGATTATAGACCTAGGGGTAGACCATATATCTTACTATGGTCTAATTTTAGAAGAGGGGACTCATTTATATAATTTATATGACCAGGGTAAGATCTCTTTACCTAGTGAGGATGAAGAAAGAGAAATGTACCATAGAGGTTGTAAAATACTTAAGGAAAAGGGATATATTCACTATGAAATTTCAAATTTTGCCTTGGAAAATAGCCAATGCCAACACAATTTAGTTTATTGGGATTTAGAGGCCTATATTGGTCTTGGCCTTAGCAGCCATTCTTCTTTTAATGGAAAAAGATTTTGGAATACTAGTGATATATCTCTTTATATAGAAAAATTAAATAAAAATATACTTCCCATAGATGGACAAGAGACTATAGATAGGGTAACTGAAATATCTGAGTTTTGTATACTTGGTCTTAGAAAAATAAAGGGTATAGATAAGATTCAGTTTAAAAAAAGATTTAAAGTTGAAATAGAAAACCTATATGGAGATATAATAAATAAGCATGAGGAAAATGCTTTAATAGAAAATCAGGCTAATTTTATTAGATTAACTTCTAGGGGCCTTGATTTATCTAATATTGTAGAGGTTGATTTTTTAAATTAATAAAAATAAAAAAAATATTTTCTAAGAAAGTATTGACAAAGTTTAAAAAAAATGATAACTTTAAAATGTAAGGATTAGCACTCAACGCTAATGAGTGCTAACAAAAAGAACATCTAGCAATTATACGAGGTGATTGATATGTTAGGTGATAGAAAGATAAAGGTGCTTTATGCGATAATCAACTCTTATTTAATAAGTGCTGAACCCATTGGTTCTAGGACTATTACCAAGCAATATGACTTAGGTGTTAGTTCTGCTACTATAAGAAACGAAATGAGTGATTTAGAGGACTTAGGATATTTAAACAAACCTCATTCGTCTGCAGGAAGGGTGCCTTCTGATAAGGCCTATAGGTTATATGTAGATGGATTGTTAGATAAAAAGAATTTTAAAATAGATAAGACTAAGAAGGATGAGATTAAGAAAATACTAATTAAGGAGTCTATGGAAATAGAGCAGCTTTTACAAAATTCTGCTAAGGTATTGTCAGCTTTAACTAGCTACACAGCCCTTGCTATTTCTCCACAGTTAAGCCAATCTACTATAAAACATATACAGCTTATACCTATAGACGATTTACAAATCCTTATGATTTTAGTTAGTAATACTGGTGTTGTTAAAAATTCGATTTTTAGACTAAAAGAGCCTATGCCTGAAAATCAAATTAATATTTTATCTAATTTTTTAAATGATAAATTGAAGGGTTTATCCCTGGCAGAAATAAATGGGGATGCTCCTGGAGAAATTTTAAATGAGATTTATCAATTTAAAAATATCATAGATAATATTATACCAGTTATAAATCAATCAATGGAGGATATTGATAATATAGATCTTTATTCTGATGGGATTACCAAGATACTAAATTTCCCTGAATACAATGATTTAGAAAAGGCAAAATCTTTTATGAAGTTTATAGAAAACAAGGATGCTGTGGTGGAACTACTATTAAACAATCCTATATCTAAGGATATTCAAATAAGAATAGGGGATGAAAATATTTATGCTCCTATAAAGGATTGTAGTGTATTGACAACAACTTATAAATTGGGAGACAAGACTATTGGTAAGATTGGGGTTATAGGTCCTACTAGAATGGATTATTTTAGTGTTATTAATACTTTGCATTTATTCTCAGAAAATATTACAGAAATATTTAATATGATAATGAGATAATAAAATTAAATATATAGATATAAGAGGTGATCAGGTGGCTAAAGAAGCTGAAAAGGATACTAAGGTTGAAGATATTAATGAAGAAGTACTGGAAGAAAAAGACCCTCTAGTTACAGAGGAAGAAGACAATGATAAAGACAATGAGGAAGTTCAAGCCAAGGACAAGGAAAAAGAATTGGAAGAAGCTAACTCTCAACTTTTAAGATTACAAGCTGATTTTATGAATTTTAAAAAGAGAAGTGAAAGAGATAAACAAGATACAATTAATTATGCTTTAAGGGAGTTTGTGTGTACTTTACTACCCATATTAGATAATTTTAAGATTGCAATGGAATCAGAAACCCATAAGGAAGATGGTTTTTATGATGGTGTTAATTTAATCTATAAGCAACTTATAGATACTTTAAAGACTAATGATGTTATTGAAATGGAAGCTTTAGGAAAGGATTTTGATCCTAATTTCCATCATGCAGTAATTATGGAAGAAAGTGATGAATATGAGGCTGGAAAAGTTATTGAAGTTTTACAGACTGGATATTTATTAAAGGAAAAAGTTATTAGACCAGCCATGGTAAAAGTGGCAAAATAAGAATATTAGGAGGAATATTATGGCAAAAACAATAGGAATTGATTTAGGTACTACAAACTCTGCGGTATCGGTTATGGAAGGTGGAGAACCTATTATTATAACAAACTTAGAAGGAAATAGGACTACACCATCTATAGTAGCTTTTACAAAGGATGGAGAAAGACTTGTAGGTGAAACTGCAAAAAGACAAGCTATTACAAATCCAGAGAGAACAATATCATCTATTAAAAGGATAATGGGTTCTGATGAGAAGCATAAGATTGATGGGAAGGATTATTCTCCAGAAGAAATATCTGCAATGATATTACAAAAAATCAAGGCAGATGCTGAAAGTTATTTGGGAGAAACTGTTACAGATGCAGTTATTACTGTTCCTGCATATTTTACAGATGCACAAAGACAGGCTACTAAGGATGCAGGCCAGATTGCAGGTTTAGAAGTTAAAAGAATTATAAATGAGCCTACAGCCGCAGCTCTTTCCTATGGAATGGATAAAATGGAAGGCCAACACAAGATTATGGTATTTGACTTAGGTGGAGGTACATTTGACGTATCTATACTAGAACTTGGAGATGGAGTATTTGAGGTACTTTCCACAAGAGGTAACAATTCTTTAGGTGGGGACGATTTTGATAATTTACTATTAGAACATATAGCTGGAGAATTTAAAAAGGAAAATGGAGTAGATTTAAAAGCCGATAAAATGTCACTTCAAAGACTTAAGGAAGCAGCAGAAAAGGCTAAAAAAGAGTTGTCCTCAACTATGACAACAAATATAAATTTACCTTTTATTACTGCTACTCAGTCTGGCCCATTACATTTAAATATGGATATTACAAGAGCTAAGTTTAATGAATTGACGTCTGCTTTAGTAGATAATACTATTGGACCTGTTAGGGAAGCAATAAAGGATGCTGGATTAAAGGCATCAGATATAGAAAAGATTTTATTAGTTGGTGGTTCATCAAGAATACCTGCTGTACAAGATGCAGTTAAAAACCTTATTGGCAAGGAACCACAAAAAGATATCAACCCAGATGAAAGTATTGCAATGGGTGCTGCTATTCAGGCAGGAGTATTATCTGGTGAAGTTAAAGATTTACTATTACTAGATGTTACACCACTTTCTTTAGGTATTGAAACTCTTGGTAGTGTAACTACTAGATTGATTGAAAGAAATACAACTATACCTACTAAGAAAAGCCAAATCTTTACTACTGCAGCTGACAATCAAACTTCTGTAGACATTCATGTACTACAAGGTGAAAGGGAAATGGCAGCAGACAATACTACTTTAGGTAGATTCCAATTGACAGGCTTACCACCTGCTACTAGAGGAGTTCCACAAATCGAAGTAACTTTTGATATTGATGCTAATGGTATTGTAAATGTAAGTGCCAAGGATTTAGGCACTGGTAAAGAACAAAAGATTACAATAACTGCTTCTACTAAGTTATCAGATGAAGAAATAGAGAAAAAGATAAAAGAGGCTGAAAAATTTGCTGAAGAAGATAAAAAGAAAAAAGAAGGTATTGAAATTAGAAACAATGCTGACAATTTAGTTTACCAAACTGAAAAGACTTTAAAAGATCTTGAAGATAAGATTAGTGAAGAAGAAAAAAGTCAGGTTGAAGCTAAGCTAGAAGAACTGAAAAAAGTCTTAGAAGGGGAAGATAATGAAGAAATCAAAGCTAAGACTGAAGAATTAACTGAAGCATTTTATGCTATTTCACAAAAGATGTATGAAGAAAATGCAGAACAAGATGGTGGCAGTGAGGAAGAAGATGAAGACGTAGTAGATGCTGACTATGAAGTAGTAGATGAGGAAGAAGAAGAGTAAGAAGAATAAAATATACTGTGAATCAATTAAGAAAATAAAATTGTAATAATAATATTAAATTTAAGAGCTAAATCCTTTGATTTAGCTCTGAATTTTGATATAATGTCTATGATTTTATATTATTGAAAGTTGGTGGATAGATGTCAAAAAGGGATTATTATGAAGTTTTAGAGATAGATAAAAATGCTAGTCAAGATGAAATTAAAAGATCATATAGAAAAATGGCGAAAAAATACCATCCAGATTTAAATCCAGATAATCATGATGCAGAGGTAAAATTCAAAGAGGTAAATGAGGCCTATGAAATACTTAGCAATCAAGATAAAAGGTCTAGATATGATAGGTTTGGACATGCAGGCATAGATCCTCAGGCTGGTGGATATAGCCAGGGATTTGGGGGATTTGAAGATATTTTTGGGGATATATTTGATATTTTTGGGGGTGGATCTAATCGTAGTAGAAGACGAGGGCCTAGCCAGGGTGCAGACCTTAGATATGATTTAAATTTAGAGTTTAAAGAAGCAGTATTTGGTGTTGAAAAAGAAATCCAAGTTAGGAGAACTGAGGATTGCCATGTTTGTTCTGGTAGTGGTGCTAAGCCTGGAACTAATAAGGAAACTTGTTCTAAATGTAATGGCTCTGGTGAAATGCGACATGCTCAACAGACTCCTTTTGGAAATTTTGTTAGGACTTCAACTTGCGATCAGTGTCAAGGCACTGGGGAAATAATAGAGGAAAAATGTAGTAATTGTGGGGGAGCAGGTAAGGAGATAAGAAGTAAAAAAATCAAGGTAAAGGTACCAGCAGGAGTAGATTCTGGTTCTGTTATTTCCATTAGAGGCGAAGGTGAACCGGGAGATATGGGTGGACCTAGGGGAGATTTATATATTTATTTAGATATAAAGCCAGATCCTGTTTTTGAACGTTCAGGCAATAATATACATTTAAACATACCTATAACATTTACTGAGGCAACTCTCGGTGCAGAAATAAAGGTACCTACTTTAGAAGAAACAGAGTCTTATAATATACCAGCGGGAACCCAGACTGGAACACGATTTAGGATTAAAAATTTGGGAGTACCAAAGCTTAGAGGTAGTGGTAGGGGAGATTTATATTTTACTGTAAATGTACAAATACCTAGAAAATTAACAGAAAAACAAAAAGACTTATTATTAGAATTTGCTAATGAAACAGGAGAGCAATATAAGAAAAATAAAAAAGGCTTCTTTGAAAAAGTAAAGGATGCTTTTAATTAAAATTAATTTATAATTTAATATGGATATAGTTATAAAAATACTTTTGGGGTATAAATACTTTATACTTTAATAAAGGATGTGATTTTATGAATTGGGTAGAGGTTCAAATAAAAACTACTGATGAATTAGAAGATGTGGTATCTGATATACTATATGAAGTAGGGGCTACTGGTCTTGCAATTGAAGACCCAAGGGATATACTTGACTTAGTCCAAACTGAAATAGCCTGGGATTTTGTTGACCCAAGTCTTATTGACTTGAAGGCCAATGAAATAATCATAAAGGCTTATTTTGCTGAAGATGAGGAGTCAGATAGTATTGTTCAAAGTGTAAAAGATAGTATAAAAAGGCATCCTTTGTTGAAAAAAGAAGAAAATCATTTAACCATCAATTCTGTAGATGATGATGATTGGGCTGAATCATGGAAAAAGTTTTATAAGCCAACTAGAATTGGGAAAAATATATTGATAAAACCTACTTGGGAAGAGATTGAAGTAGAGGAAACGACTATTTTAGTAGAATTAGATCCTGGTATGGCCTTTGGCACGGGAACCCATGAGACTACTATTATGTGTGCAGAAGCTTTAGAAAAACATGTAAAACCAGGAGATTTGGTATATGATATTGGGTGTGGCAGTGGTATCTTAGCCATAGTAGCAGCTAAACTAGGGGCTAAAAGGGTAGTTGGAGTAGATTTGGATCCCATTTGCACTAGGGTATCAAATGAAAATATCCTACTTAACAAGGTTGAAAATATTGTAGAAATTAGAAGGGGAGATCTTTTTGAGGTCATAAAAGGAGATGCAAATATTATTGTTTCAAATATAATTGCAGAGATAGTAGGAGAAATGGCTTCAGGTATAAATAATTATTTAAAAGATGGGGGTATATTTATTACATCAGGGATTATTTTAGATAAGATTCCCTTTGTAAAAAATGCCTTGCTAGCAAACAATTTTACAATACTAGATATTGTTGAGATGGATGAATGGGCTTGTATTATATCTAGAAAATAGATTAGGAGAATAAATGTGCATAGATTTTTTGTTGAAAAGGAACAGATACAGGATAATAAGATTGAAATATTAGGAACTGATGTTAAGCATATAAGAGATGTTATAAGACTTAAAGAGGGGGAAAAATTAGAAATAGTTTCAGAGAGACAAGTATATCTTTCTGAAATTCAGTCTTTGTCAAAAAAACAGATTACACTTAAAATCTTAGATAGGTATATGGGAGAAAATGAACCTGATATGGAAGTGATTTTGTACCAGGGTTTAGCTAAGGGGAGTAAGATGGATTTTATTATACAAAAATGTACAGAGCTGGGTGTAAGTAAGTTTTACCCATTAATGTCCCATAGGAGTGTAGTAAAGATTAGTGATGTAAAAAGACAAGAGTCTAAGGTGAATAGGTGGAATCAAATAGCAGATGAAGCAGCCAAACAGAGTAAGAGGGACATACTGCCAATGGTTGAGCCTATGATAGACTTCAATAGTATGATTGAACTACTGAGGGATGAAGAAAATATTATTGTCCCCTACGAAGATGAAAAAATCAAAAGTATAGGTGAAGGCCTTGGAGATAAAAAATCTAATAGGATTCACCTTATAATAGGTCCAGAAGGTGGTTTTGAACCTAGTGAAATAGATAAACTCAAGGAAATAGGTGGAAATATTGTAACATTAGGTCCTAGGATTTTAAGAACTGAAACTGCTGGTATTGTTGCGGCTACTGTAATATTTTATATAGGTGGAGATATGGAGTGATTAAATGGGTAGAGTAGGTTTTTATACTTTAGGTTGTAAGGTCAACCAATATGAAACTGAAGCTATGGTGGAGAACTTTGAAAATAATGGATACGAAGTTGTAAACTATGAAGATATGGCTGATATATATGTAATCAATACTTGTACTGTAACTAATATATCTGATAGAAAATCAAGACAATTTATACGTAGGGCCAAAAAAATTAATAAAAATGCTATTGTTGCAGTAGTAGGATGTTATTCACAAGTATCTCCTGAGGAAATTTCTTCCATAAAGGATGTTGATGTAATAATTGGAACTACTGACAGGGATAGGATAGTTGAACTATGTGAAAAGGCTAAGGCCAAAAATGAAAAGATAAATATAGTGAGAAGCGTAAAGGCTCAAAAAGATTTTGAGTCTATAAATATAGATACTATAGGATCAAAAACAAGGGCATACATAAAAATACAGGATGGGTGCAATCAATTTTGCTCTTATTGCATTATACCCTATGCTAGGGGACCCATTAGAAGTAGAGAATTAGAAGATATATTTAGGGAAACTAAGATACTTGCTGGTGGGGGATTCAAGGAGATAGTTCTTACGGGAATCCATGTGGCTTCCTATGGTAAGGATATGGATGATATATCTCTTTTGAATGTTTTAGAAGAGGTAGGAAAAATAGGGGGCATAGAGAGAATTAGGCTGAGTTCTATGGAACCTACTTTTATTGATGATAATTTTATGAAAAGTATATTGAAAATAGGTAAGGTATGTGATCATTTTCATTTATCACTGCAATCTGGCAGTGATTCAGTTCTTAAGAGGATGAATAGAAAATATACTTGTAAGGAATATGAAAATACAATAAATATAATAAGAAAATATATGCCATATGCAGGTATTACAACAGATATAATAGTAGGATTCCCAGGGGAAACAGAAGAGGAATTTCAGGAGACCTTTGATTTTGTAAAGAAAATTAAATTCTCTAGGATTCATGTATTTAAGTATTCTCCAAGGGATGGGACTCCAGCTGCAGAAAGTAAAGACCAAATTAACGGAAATATAAAGAATACCAGGTCTCACAGGTTAATTCAATTGGGAGAAGACCTAACTAGGGATTTTAATTCCAAGTTTATATCCAGGGACTTATCGGTTCTCTTTGAAGAGGAAACAAGAGATGAGACAGGCTTTATAGAAGGGTATACGACTAACTACATAAGAGTTAAGTCAAAAGCCTCTCAAGACCTCCTAGGGACCATAAAAGATGTTAGGATAAAAACTGTGGATAAAGATTATTTAGTAGGGATGTAGTTAATTTTCTTATTGAGAATGTAAACTATAGGTCAGATTTGTCATTCTAGCACCACTGAAAAACCTTTATCTTTGACATTCAGAACGAAGTGAGGAGTCTTGAATTTTATCATTGGAAGGTTTCTCTTAAATTTATCGGAAGCTATAATATATATTTTTTTTTAGGAATAAGTGGGAATATTTTCTCAACTTTGATATAATGTATATTAAGTGGTTTTATATTAGTATTGGGGGTGACTTATTTGAAAGATTGTTTGTTTTGTAAGATAATAGAAGGTGAAATACCTAGTGAAACTATATATGAAGATGATAAGGTAATTGCATTTAATGATATTAATCCTCAGGCTCCAGTACATTTTCTTGTTATACCAAAAGACCATATAAAGTCTGCAGATCATATTACAGAAGAAAATCGAGAACTTGTAGGCCATATTTTTTATGTAGCATCTAAACTTGCTAAGGAGAAAGGACTAGATAGAGGCTATAGGATAGTGAATAATTGTGGTGTGGATGGAGGTCAAACAGTAGATCATATTCATTTTCATGTATTGGGAAAAAGAAATATGCAGTGGCCACCAGGTTAAAACTTGAAATAAGTTGAAATTATTTCAATTATATTGTATAATTATCTAGTGCTATGACTCTTTATTAAGATA
This sequence comes from uncultured Tissierellaceae bacterium, assembly GCA_964637035.1. Classification (GTDB taxonomy): domain Bacteria; phylum Bacillota; class Clostridia; order Tissierellales; family Tissierellaceae; genus CAZMMV01. The sequence continues at coordinate 3,332 of CAZWTU010000042.1, read as the reverse complement.
GTACTGAAGTACTCTTGTAGAAGAGAGGGGAGGGATGGAAATGTCAGAAATTAAAATAGGCGATAACGAATCTCTAGACAATGCTCTTAGAAGATTTAAAAGACAATGTGCTCGTTCTGGTGTTATAAGTGAAGCAAAGAAGAGAAGGCATTATGAGAAGCCAAGCGTAAAGCGTAAAAAGAAATCTGAAGATGCCAGAAGGAAGAAAAATGCTAGGTACTAATTATTAAACGATTAAGTAAATTGGAAATTATATCAAAAATTAAAAAACATAGGAAAACAATTAGAAGAATAATGGCAATTCAAAAGTTTAAACTAGCCTGGGTATACCCAGGCTTTTATTTTAATAGTTATTATTCTAGTAACTAGGGTAATAATATTATAGAGGTAAATATTATATGGAGGTGTCTAAATGAGAAAAAAATTTAATATTATACTTGTAATATTGATAGTTTTATCATTGTTGTCAAGTTTAAGTTTTGCGGAAGACAAAGCTAATGTTTATGTTATACCTATAGAAGGTGAGATAAACAAAGCAACATATAATTTTTTAAGAGACTCCATATCTAAAATTGACATGAATAATACAGATGCTATTATATTTGAAATCGATACTTATGGAGGGTTGATAGATCAAGCTTCTTTGATCAAACAATTAATAGTGGATTTAGAGGTTCCAACTATATCTTATGTAAATAACAAAGCTATATCCGCAGGAGTTTTAGTAACTATTGCATCAGAAAATGTTGCTATGTCAAGTAATGCTACTATAGGTTCTGCAGAGACTATACCACTTGAGGAAAAAAGCCTTTCTATGTGGAGAGGATTTTTAAGGGAAACTGCACAATATAGGGGTAGAAACCCACAATTAGTTGAAGCAATGGCAGATATAGATGTTGAAATAGAAGGTGTTATTGGAAATGACAAGCTACTTAATCTTACTTCTAGTGAAGCTTTGGAGTATGGTTTATCAGATGTAACTGCTGATTCTTATAAAGAAGTAGTAAAAGCATTTAATTTAGGCAATGCTAATATCAAAACAATAGACGAAAGTTTACAGGTTAAGTTGGCAAAATATATTGCTAATCCCTATGTCAGTAGTTTTTTGTTGACCATAGGCTTTATAGGTTTAGTTATTGAAGTCTTGACTCCTGGTTTTGGTATTGGGGGAACAGTAAGTATTATAGGCTTTGGATTGTACTTTGGAGGAAATATATTAGCTGGAAATTCTAATTGGACGTCCTTAATCTTATTTGTCACCGGCCTTATTTTACTAGTAGTAGAGGCCATAGTTCCAGGATTTGGATTGCCAGGTATTGGAGGTATACTATTTGTATTAGTAGGTGTAGTTTTGGCGGTGAATTCACTGACTACAGCACTATTGTCACTTAGCATAGCCATTATTATAACTACAATAGTGACTATTGTCCTTATTAAAAAAGGTTTTAAAAGTAAGGCTATAGAAAAAATTGTACTACACACAAGTCACAACAAAGAAATAGGATATTTATCCGCAGATAGTATGGATATTTATTTAAATAAAGTAGGAACAACAACAACGGAACTTCGCCCTACTGGGTTTATAGAGATAGAAGGAATTAAATTAGATGCATTAGCTGATAGTGGATTTATTCCAAGAGATACAGCTATAGAGGTAGTAAGGGTGGAAGGATCAAAAATATTTGTTAGGAGGTCAAGTTAATGGGTACATTATTTTTACCAGTAGGAATAGCAGTAATTATTATTATTCTATTGATACTTTTCTTTACATTTATACCAATAGGTCTTTGGGTAACTGCATTCTTTTCAGGAGTTAAGATTCCAATGGCAACACTTATAGGTATGAGGCTTAGAAGGGTAGCACCTACCAGGATTGTCAATCCAATGATTAAGGCAACCAAGGCAGGTTTAGATCTAGATATTGATGAGTTAGAGGCTCACTATTTAGCAGGTGGTAATGTAAATACTTTAGTAGATGCATTGATAGCCGCACAAAGGGCTAAAATACCTCTAGATTTTGCAAGGGCAGCAGCTATTGACTTAGCAGGTAGAAATGTTCTAGAGGCAGTACAGGTATCAGTTAATCCAAAAGTAATTGAAACGCCTATTATTGCAGCTGTATCTAAGGACGGTATAGAGGTAATGGCTAAGGCAAGAGTTACTGTAAGAGCAAATATTGAAAGATTGGTTGGAGGTGCTGGCGAGGAAACCATAATTGCCAGAGTTGGAGAAGGTATTGTAACTACAGTTGGTAGTTCAAATTCTCACAAGGAAGTATTAGAAAATCCTGATAATATATCTAAAAACGTATTAGGAAAAGGTCTAGATTCAGGTACTGCTTTTGAAATCCTATCTATTGATATTGCAGATGTGGATGTAGGTAGAAATATAGGAGCAAAACTTCAAATGGATCAAGCAGAAGCAGATAAGCGTATTGCTGAAGCTAAGGCTGAAGAAAGAAGAGCCATGGCTGTAGCTAAAGAACAAGAAATGAAGGCTGAAGTAGAGGCAATGAGGGCTAAGGTAGTTGAAGCTGAAGCAGAGGTACCATTAGCACTAGCAGCAGCTTTAAGAGAAGGTAAGCTTGGGGTTATGGATTATTATAATATGAAAAATATAATGGCGGATACAAATATGAGATCTTCCATATCTGGTATTGCTGATGATGATAAGAAGAAAAATTAAGGAGGGATAGTATGCCCAATCCTTTGCTGTTTTTGTTAGTTGTAGTAGTCATTGATTTTTTTCTCAAGGCTAAGAAGAATAAGAAGAAAATGGAAGATGCAAGAAGAAGTAATATGGGAGAAGTTGATGATAGGTATCCTGCTAGTCCAAAGAAACCTACTAGAACTGGTCCTATGATGGACCTTAGAAGAATGTTAGAGGAAGAATTGGAAAAGCAAAATCAAGCGAAAGTAGAAGATAGACAAAGTTTGAATAAAACTATGGAAGCTACAGAAGCTGCAGAAAAAAGGATGTCTAGGGACATTTCAATAGAGGAACAAAGAAAGAAAGTAGATAGGCATTCAGAACTAGAAAAGATGAAACGCAGAAAAGAAGAGCGAGATAGAGATAGACAAATTTCTAGGGATGGATATAATAACCCACCTGTTGAGCAAGCTTTTATAGCTACAAGTCAGGAAGATAAAGATGAATTTAAACAAGATATACTTAAGGGTATAATATTCTCAGAAATATTGGGAAAACCTAAAAGCTTAAGAAAATAAAAAATGCAAGCGGATCAGTCCGCTTGTGTTTTTTATTTTTTGTATGAAACTTAGTATCCTAGGTTCTGTGTAATAGTATTATTATAAATAGCATAGAATTTATAG
>CAZWTU010000041.1:4798-13959 GCA_964637035.1 uncultured Tissierellaceae bacterium | reverse complement strand
TTTAATTTCATCTACGTTTGCTGTATCAATAAACAGTTTCATATTTTACCTCCTTAAAGTTTTATAATACTTATATCTACCTATATTCTATCAAAACATGGGTCCTTCTGGTGTAAATCATATTACCACTAGCTTATGGTAGTTTCTTTAATCTCTTATAATTTTCTGATTCATAGCTTTCAATAAATATTTTTGATAGTTTTACAAGACTATCACTAGTTAATATTGTTGGTAGTATTATTTGCTTGTCAAAATCCATTGATAATTTTTTTGTAGTAATAATTAAATCAATCTCTTCAATATTTATTGTATCAACCATAGATATTGGAAGAATTTTTTCTATAACAATCTGATTGAAGTAGTTTTTTAATGTTTCTACCATTAATTTAATCTCACTATAACTTGAATGATAGACCACGTAAGTAGAAAGGGGCTTTTTGCTTCTCTCAACAGCTACACCTATATAAAGTGCTATGAATCCCAATTCCTCTAGGGGTACCTGGTATCCATAGTAATTTAAAAATATGGATTTACTTTTCAGGGCAATCTGAAAAAATTCAGGATATTTACTTTTAATTTCATCTAAATTTTGATTGTCAAATTCTAAGCCATATTTTATTTTATTTGTAACTGTTTTTAGATGGTGAACCAGGTCTTTATAAAAGGCTTCCTCTTCAGATATATGGTAATTCTCTTTTGTCAATTCGATTATTTCTTGTGCTACTAAATTGTTTAAAACTAACATCTTTTTATTAGTGTTCCAATTTATATTTTCCAAATGAGTTTTTGTCACTATGGTTAGTCCTGTTAAGTAACTAGCCTCGGATGTGGGTATATCTATTTGGAATTCCTTTTCTATATCCTTAACAACCTGTGACATTTGGTCATATTTTTTAATCAATTTAAGTTCATCCATTGTTGAATCCTTCATATCAACATAGTTTCCACCTAGCATTCTAGAAATTGCAATGGAATATTCTATAGTTAATCTAAATAAATCAATAGGTGTAAACTTAATCTTGAAATTATCTTGGAGTTTTATCAATATACTGTAGACCCTCTTATAATCAACATCTAAAATATCTTCTTTTTGTGAATAAGATAAATAATTCACAGCTGCAAAATTTATATCCTTATAACTATTAGATTTTTCAACTAAATCAAATATCTTATCGTATTGGTCATTTAAAAAGAAGAAATCCGCAATTGCCTTTCTGATCCTTTTCTCTCCACTTTTAATCCCTATTCCATCTTTATTATCATAAACTAATTCAATTTCCCTATCTAAAAGCCACTCTTTAACCTTCTGTAAATCTTTATAAACAGAGGGTCTACTAATAAATAATTCTTCCTGCAAAGTATTAGTAGTTACCTTTCCATCACCAATCAACAATTGGAACAATATATATAATTGTCTATCTTCTGAGGAATATTGTTTAGATTGGCCCTTATATGAATCTATGCTACTTAGCATTTTTAACTTAGATCTTTCATCTCCTAATATATAGGTTCCAATGCCAGATTTCCTAACAAGTTCTAAATTGTATTCATCTAATAAAATTTTTACTGTGTCAAGATCATTTCTAATGGTTTTATCTGAAACATTTAATTTATTAGCTATATTAGATACTGTCATAATGTTTTCTTCACTATCCAACAAGATCTTTATAATATTAAAAACCCTAAGATTCATAAAAGTCCCCCTTTAATTTACATTTGATTTAATGGTTTAATTAGTAATATTGTGAACAATTTTTCCATCCACAGCAGTAAATATACATTTTGCATCTATATTTTTAATAGGATTCTTATTAAAGATAATTAAATCTCCATCTTTTCCAACTTCTAAGGAGCCTATCCTATGGTCTAATTCTAGTATTTCAGCTGAGTTTATAGTAACCGACTTAAATGCAGCATCTTCAGGCAAGCCAGCACCATGACACATGCCAGCACACCTGATTAAATTATCAGTATGCATGGCTGGAAGATCTGACATTATAGACACCTTTACACCTGCTTCATGTAAAATACCTGCTGATTCAAGTTCCTGGTTTATAACTTCATTTTTATGAGGAAATCCACCAAAGGGCCCAAGTATTACTCCATATCCAGCCTCTGCTAATTCCTTAGCTATTAGGTGTCCCTCGCTACAATGATCAAGAGTCAACAACAAATCAAATTCTTTAGCTATTCTAATGGCTGTCATAATGTCATCTGCCCTATGGGCATGAGCTTTCATAGGTATCTCTTTTCTAATCACTGGTAATAATGCTTCCATACCTAAGTCAAATGGTGGCATTTTATCTGGCTTATCTAAGTCAATAGCAGATTTTTTACGTCTATCATATTCTTTTGCCTTATATAAGGTGCTTCTAATCATTGAAGCTACGGCCATTCTTGTAACTGGCATCTTACCCTTTTTCCCGTGGCTATTCTTTGGGTTTTCACCAAATGCAAACTTCATGGCAAGGGGCTCCCTTATGACCATATCACTTATTACATTACCTACTGTCTTCATTGCCACAAACTGGCCACCAATTGGATTTCCACTTCCCGGCCCTGTTGCCACGCAAGTTACACCAGCCTTATAAGACCTTTCAAATTCCTTATCCAATGGATAAATTCCATCAATAGCCCTAATTTCAGGTGTAATAGGGTTAGACCCTTCATTGCCGTCTACTCCAGCTTCACCAATACCGCTTTCAAAAATACCTATATGGCAGTGGGCATCAATAATACCAGGCATAACATATCCACCATTAGCATCTATGATTTTACATCCCTCAGGTATTTCTATATTTTCCCCTACTTGAACTATCTTCCCTTCATTAATGAGAACTCCACCACTATCCAAGTTTCCTTTTGGTCCCATTGTCAAAATATATCCGTTTTTAATATATATAGGTGTCCCCATACTACATACCTCCTTATAATTAAAATTTACTCCAAATTTATATTTTTTTCCCATCAAGATACAATGTTTTGTTACCAACTACCCATTTAATATCCTCTAAAGGATTACCTTCTAATGCTAAAAAACTAGCTTTTTTACCAGGTTCTAGGGATCCGAATTCTTCAAATATGCCTAAAAGTTTTGCACTTCCTTTTGTTGCTGCATCTAATGATTGTTTTGGTGTTAGTCCAGCTTCTACCATTAATACCAATTCGTAAGGAGCATTTATATGAAGATTATATGGAGTACCTGCATCAGAACCCATGGCTATATTCACACCCTTATCCTGGCAATCTTTTAACGCATCTCTGTGGCGTTGTAATACTTGACGACTTTTCTCATGGTCTGGATTATCTGGTTCTGCCTTTATTCCTTCACTTACTGCATAATAAGGGGCAGATAAAGTTGGAACTAAATATGTCCCCTTTTCTTTCATCATATCCATAATATCGTGACTCAAAAAAACTCCATGCTCTATTGAGTCCACATCGGCTTCTACACATCTTCTAATAGCAGTATTGCCATGTGTATGGACTGCTACTTTACGTCCCCATGCATGGGCAGTTTCAATACCAGTCTTTATTTCTTCCCAAGTTAACTCACAAGGTCCTGGCTCCGGTCCTGGAGAATTTACACCACCTGATACCATTATTTTAACAACATCTGCTCCATCTTTTATAACTTGTCGTACTCCACCTCTCATGCTATCTTCACCATCAACTTCATAGGACATGCCATAACCATGGCCACCCCTGGCAGAAATAGAATGTCCACATGCAAGTACCCTAGGTCCAGGTATATCCCCAGCATTTATACTATCTCGAATACCTAATACATAGGCGTCATAAGATCCTAAATCACGGCAAGCCACTATACCTGCGTCAAGCAATTGTTTTGCTTTATTAACTCCTTGACATACAGCTCTGGCATCTCGCCTACCCTTGTTTTCTAGTTCTTTGCCCTCATGACGTCCACCTAATATATGGACATGGGAATCAATAAATCCTGCTACTAGATATTTATCCCCTAAATTTACGTAGTTATCAGCCTTTTCTTCCTGAGAAACTTCAGCTTGGGCTTTTATCCAGCTGATTTTATCATCTTCTACCATCATAGCAAAATCTTCTATTATTTCACTGTCTTCATTGCCTGTGTAAATCCACTTTCCAGTATATAATGTTTTCATAATATCTCCTCCACTACACATAGTTTTTTATTGAAATCTATTCTAGTCCCTCATTTAATCCTTCCACACCATCTAATACAAATCTTCCTTCTTTAATAATGAAGACTTCACTTCCATCTTTTTTAATTCCTTTTAAATATTCCACCTCGTTATAAGGTAATGTTATATCTACATGTTTTCCAAAATAAACATTAGAATTATCTCCTCTTTCCATAGTAACTTCATTAGCTCTAGAGGTCATTTCCTTTTTATCATACATATTAAAAATAGGTGCATCCTCTGAACGTGCAAAGCATGGATCTCCAATTGCAATGTGGGGCCCCATCTTTTCATATATTAAGATTGGAAGACGTGGACCAATCCCATACTTTTCTGCTATGGAGTAAGCCCTGGTATTTGTTCCAATAGCAAACTCACCAATAGTCAACCTTTTATCGGGATGAAGAAGATTTTCTTCTAAATATTTTTTTCCTTCTGCACAATCATATTCACTAATAAGTCCATCTTTAAACTCAAGATGTAAATCATTATAAAAGACACCTCTTAAGGAAATCTCCTTAACATGAAAAACCCCATTAGTTCCTGTCAATTTAGGAGTAGTAAAAATCTCCCCATAGGGTATATTTAAATCTCCACCGCAATTTAAAAACTTAGTTTGACGGTCTGGGTCCAAAATAGGCCAAAACTGTACTGTTAAGTCCGTGTCATTGCCCTTGTAACCTTTAATTCTAGCATATGTGCATTTATCTAGTTCATCAATTAGCTTCTGCTGCAACAATTCATAAGGCTCAGAAACAGCGGAATTTAGTTGGAAAAACTCTTCAAATATTTCTTCAAAATCATCCCCTATTAGCATATTGGGAAAAGCAACTTTGCAAAATGAAATCTCTGATGGTTTAATCCATTGTGCTTCCATTTCCCCTTGCTTGTTAGCCAACTTCCTGAACCACTTTGTGGCTTCCTTACTTAGGCTATTTGCCTTTTCTGAAGGAGTCACAATAAGGGGTTCAGATCCAAATTGATCAATACCTATCATCCCACATGTGTCCTTTAACTCTTCCTCATAGGTAAACATAGCTTTTTCATGTGCATCAAATAGGGCCTTATATAATTCTTCATCTAGTAAAAACCATTTGTCAAATTGATGGTCTGCCTTATATTGATTGAGACCATATAAGCTTTTAGGTTTAGTTACAACTGCTTGAAGACCCTTATCCTTAAGAGCCAAGACTACTTGCTTAGCCAAGGCTTCTTGCCCAATTTGATAATAAAAACGTACCCTTCTTCTTTGTCCCCGGTCCCTACTTTGGCTAATAAATCCATGTAAAAAAGCATCTGCAATTATATTAGCCATTTCTATCAATCTATCTTCTGAAATTGAATACCAGAACCTGGCCATTTCCTCTTCTATTTCACTTATTGGCAAACCATAAAGTCCTAACCAACGAAATGAATCCTTATTAGACTTAAATAATATTTTTTCATAATAGTTATTAGGTCCAAGATTAACCATACTAGCAACTGAATCTAAGGCCTTTACTTCTGCGCTATCTATAAGATAGTCCTTCCAAATTTTTTCAGCTTCTTTTAGTGACCCTTTAGATTTGAAAAACTCTTCAACCTTACTAAATAGATCTTCTTTTTTTAATCTTAAGTCCTTTTTATCTAAAGAGATATCCTCATAGATTCCAATAAGTTCAGATTGGAATGTGGAATATATAGGGCCTAGTTCATTCCATTTTTCAAAGGCCTTTTCTGGATTTAAGATAGAATCCTCATAGTCTGGAGAATTCAAGCAAGTTAAATAATCTATCTGTTTATTATATAATTCACTTAAATAGTTTTCTTTTAACAGGCCTTCTATTTCCTTTACATTTTCTAACCAATTTTCCATCTAATCATCCTTTCCATTGTTATATTAATCTTGAAATGCCATTGTTTGACCTCCTATATTTTTAGAGTATCAATAAAGTCAATAGCTTTACTAGAAATTTTATCTAAAATGTCATCTTCAAAGGGTGTAGAAAGTCCTGCTCTTTTAATAATTTCTGTAAATGAATATCTACCACTATCTTTAATAAGACGCATATATGATTCCCATGCCTCTTCATGATTTTCTTCGTCCAGTACCCAAAATTGCAATGCACAAACCTGAGCTAATACATAGTCAATATAGTAAAATGGCCACTTCATAACATGAATCTGATTTTGCCAAGCCCGTCCTTCAGAGTAGAATAAATCATCTTCAAACTTTCTCCAAGGAATAAATTCCTTTTCAAGTTTCTTCCAAAGATCAAGTCGTTCCTGAGGAGTCATTTCAGGATTGTCATACACAGTAGTCTGGAACAAATCTATGGCAGTTCCATAAGGAATAAATGCTAAGCTATCTTTAAGCTGACGGTATTTGTAAGTATCAACATCATTTGTAATAATCTCATCGATATGCCTCCAAACAAAAAATTCCATGCTCATTGAGTGAGTTTCATTAACATCAGAAGATTGAACACTAGTAGCTGATACTGGTTCCCCACGATGCATAAATGAATGTAAACCATGACCACACTCATGGGCAAATGTTCTAACAGCACCTTCTGTAGCATTATAAGTTTCAAATATGTAAGGCATATTACAAAGAGGCATATAATTTGAGTATGCACCATTTGTCTTACCATCACGTAGTTCTAAATCATAAAATTCTCTTTCATGCAATTCATCAAAAAATACCTTTGTTTCTGGAGATAGTTTAGTAAAGATTTCTTTAAATGAAAGTAAAAGATCATTTTCAATAGTAGTTTCCTTGCCTGGAAATAGTGTTGATTCATCATAGTTTTTAATCTCATGACCTAGACGTTTAGCCTGATCTTCAACCATTTCAGAAACTACAGGTACTATATATTTCTTTACATTATCTGCAAAAGTCACTAATTCTTCACGACCATAACTTGTTCTTCCAAACTTGTGAAGACAATAATCAGTATAAGACTCAAAACCAGTTTTCAGGGCGATTTCATTTCTAATTTTTAACATCTCATCATATAACCTATCTAATTCAGGGGCTATTTGCATCATAGCTTTTTCTCCAAGTATTGCATATTCTTTTCTGACTTCACGATCAGTACTTTGACCACGCTTTGCAATCTCAGGCATAGTAAGTGTTTCTCCATCTACTTCAATTGTAAGCTGTGACCTAATACTAGAATACTCTTGTGAAAGTTTATTCTCATCCTCCATAAGTTGTAAAACATCTTCTGAAATAGTACGTTTTTTCATAGCTGCACTTTGGAAAAATTCATCTCCTACTAGTTTCTTCAATTCCTCACGAAAAGGACTTTCAAGAATTGCATCATCTCTCTTTTGAACTAAAAGTGCAAATTCTGGTTTTCTGCTGTTGAAAACATTCTCTTCTTCTAGCCAAAACTTGTCATAGGAATTGTTTGTATTACCTGCTTCAGAAATAGTAGCATAGGAAACAAAAACTTTTTCAAGATAATCAGTTTCAATCATTTGTAAATATACTTGCCCAAGAGTTTTTCCTTGTCTAAGTTTGTTTGTATGGTCAATAAATCTTTTACATAGGTCTTCAAAATCTATTCTTTCATATGGAAATTCTTTAAATTTAATCATTTTTATATCTCCTTTACATATTTATTAAATTGAGAGGGTATTTGTAAACAAATACCCTCTCAATTTATATTAACTTTCTATTCTACAAAGTTTTCTATTCTACAATATCTACATACTTGTAGTCATATTCTAAACCAACACTAAACATACGTAGATCTTTTACCGTATCACGTTGAACATAATTTAAATATCTAAAGGTTACAGGAATGTATAGATAAGCGTCACAAGCCATTTTTTCAGCTTCTTTAATAAGGCGTATCCTATCATCACCTGTACTTGTTAAGACTTCTTCCCAAAGAGCATTATACTCTGGGTTTTCCCATTGCTTTTCATTGTAAATAAAGCCAAGGAACTGACCTGCGTCATAAGTGGATCCTGATGGGCCACCACCAATTAAGCATTGGTAGGTTCCACCAATAATATATGGCATTAAATTTGCCATTTCAAGAGGCTTCATTAATACGCTAACACCAAGATGTTCTTTCCACATTGCTTGCATAGCTTGAACATTTGTTATAGTAGCTGGTGTATTTGGTAGTACAAATTCTGCTTCTTTTTCAAAGTCACTTTTTGTCTTGCCTGATTCAGCTAAACCTTGGTCAAATAAATCATTAGCACGTTCAATAGCGCCTTCCTTACCTGCTGGGTAAGATTTACCATCTAAATTTCCACCAGGGAAGTTATTCATATCAAAAACCAAGTCACCTTGTTGTTCTCTAAAGTCTCCACTATCTTCACCACGCATACCAAAAGGAACTAAACCATAAGCTGCCCCTTTAGGTTGCTTAACTACATGATTAGCATATGCTTGACGGTCAAATGTAAGTCCTAAGGCTTCACGGATTTTAGGATTTGCGAAGTAGTTAAATTCAACACCTTCTATTTTTTCATGACTGTTGAACTGTATAATTTGTGTAGCTAATTTATGAATTTCTGATACATTGTCATATTTACCTGAACTTGCAACATCTTCATCAACTGTCATAAAATCAATTGCTCCAGTATCATATAAACTTTGGATAGTATTTGCATCGTTTGCTAAAGTAATTTCTACACCTGAAAGTTTTACATTTTCAGCATCCCAATAATTAGGATTTTTCGCTAAAGTCATAGAAACTTCTTGATCCCAGTTTTCAAGTGTAAAAGGACCTGAACAAACTATCTTATCAGCATCAGTACCATAAAGTTCGCCAAATTCTTCAGCGGCTTTCTTTTGAACAGGTGTAAATACAGCTGCCCTTATATGGTCAATAAAGTAATCTGTTGGATTGTTAAGAGTAAATATAATTTTGTTGCCATCTGCTTTTACCCCTAAGTCATCATAAGGTAAATCTTCAATAGGCTCTGCATCTTCTGCTTCAGTACGACTTCTATAAATTGCTTCTGCATTTTCTATTA
>CAZWTU010000041.1:0-4698 GCA_964637035.1 uncultured Tissierellaceae bacterium | reverse complement strand
TCTGCATCTTCTGCTTCAGTACGACTTCTATAAATTGCTTCTGCATTTTCTATTATAAAGAAATTATTTACATTTGGTGAATTCATTTCTGGATTAAGTGGACGTTGGAAAGAATAAACGATATCCTCAGGTGTTACACTTGTACCATCTGACCACTTAGCATCTTCACGTAAGGTGAATGTCCAAACAGTTGCATCATCATTACTTTCTACTTTTTCAGCTAAACCAGGTTCATATCCCATTCCACTGTCATCAAAACGTAAAAGTGGTTCGTGAGTTGCTGCAATGAGTGAATTAGCATTAGCATCACGGAATATAATTGGATCAAGTATGGTTGGATTACCTCCGATAATTGTGGAAAATATTTTTTCTACGTCATCTGACGGCTGTACTACTCCATTATCTTTACCAGTATCAGTACCCTTGTCATCATCTTTATTGGTACAAGAAACTAATACTGTTGCTAATAATAGAATTACTAATAACTGCGCTATAAACTTTACATTGACTTTTTTCATTATTTCCCTCCTAGTATAATATATTGGTTAATAGTATTATGACACCTAGTCATATACTTTATCCACTTTAAGATTTTCAAGAAGTGGGAAGTGGCAGGCAGAAAAATGACCTGGTGCAACTTCTACGGGTTTTGGACGACTAGTCCTACATACTTCTTGAGCATAGGCACAACGAGTTGAAAACTTGCAACCCTTTGGTGCATTTATTGGTGAAGGTATATCCCCTTCAAGCATAATACGCTTACGACCCTTCTCTAGCTTTGGATCAGGAACAGGTATAGCAGAAAACAGTGCCTGAGTATAAGGATGTACTGCATGATGATAAATATCAGCACTAGGGCCAAATTCCATTAGGGAACCTAGATACATAACCATAATGTTAGTAGAAATATATCTAACCATGGATAAATCATGGGCTATAAAAATATAAGTCAAGTTGTTTTCTTTTTGCAAGTCAATCAATAAATTCATAACTTGGGCTTGGATGGATACGTCTAAAGCACTAATAGGTTCATCACAAATCATAATATCTGGATCCATGGACAAGGCCCTTGCAATACCAATTCTTTGACGCTGACCACCTGAAAACTCATGGGGAAATCTACTAGCATGTTCCTCATTAAGTCCTACGGTTTCCAATAAGTCAATTACCCTTTTATAGCGTTCTTCTTTATTATATTTTTTATGGTATGCCCAACCCTCTGATACAATCTCTCCTACTGTCATTCTAGGATTCAAAGAAGCAAAGGGGTCTTGAAAAATCATTTGCATTTTATCAGAAAAGGTTTTCCTATCCTTTCTACTTCTAGTATCTAAAAGCTTACCTTGAAATTTTATTTCACCTGAAGTTGGCTGGTAGATATTCATGACAGTTCGTCCCAAAGTAGTTTTACCACATCCAGACTCTCCAACTACTCCCAGGGTTTCTCCACGGTGGAGCTTGAAACTTATATCATCAACTGCCTTTAGGTATTTATTTCTTCCAACTTTAAACTCTTTACTTATATTGTTTACTTCCATTAGAATTTCACTCATAGACTAACCTCCTGTCCTGTAATTGGATTGATTGTCTTTGGTGCCATTTCATTATATAACCAGCATCGAACTAATTGCCTATCACCTGATTTAAAATTAGGTGGATCAGCCTTTATACATAAATCCATAGCATATGGACATCTTGCGGCAAAGGCACATCCCTTTGGAGGATTAAACAAGTCTGGTGGAGTACCAGGTATTGGCACCAAGGGAATAGACATATCCGCATCACGCTTAGGAATAGACTGTAATACTCCCCATGTATATGGGTGCTTGCAGTTATAGAATATATCATCAGAGGAACCATATTCCACAACCTTACCTGCATACATAACTGCAATATTTTTAGCAATATTAGCAACAACACCCAAGTCATGGGTGATAAATATAATTGCTGTATTGTAAGTTTTCTGTAAATCCTTAATCAGTTCCAATATCTGTGCCTGTAAGGTAACATCTAGAGCCGTTGTTGGCTCATCACAAATTAAGACCTTAGGATTAACAGCCAGAGCCAAAGCAATCATGGCCCGCTGCCTCATACCTCCAGAAAATTGATGAGGATACTGATTGTATCTTTCCTCAGGATTGGGAATGCCAGTGTTTTTCAAGGCTTCAATACTTATCCTTTTAGCCTCAGCATTTTTCATTTTTGGATAAGCATTTAGTATTCCTTCTGAAATTTGTCTTCCCACTTTCATAGTAGGATTGAGACTTGTCATAGGATCTTGGAATATCATACGAATATCTTTAGCACGCATTCGTAACAAGTCTTTATTCTCAAGATCGAGTACATTCCTTCCTTCAAATTCTATAGATCCGCTTTTATAGTAACCATTTGAATCAGGATTCAATCGTACAATTGATTTTGCAGTTACACTTTTACCACATCCGGATTCTCCTACTATACCCAAGGATTCTCCTTTATTTAAGCTTAGGTTTACACCACGTACAGCTTGAACCTCCCCACCATATGTACGAAAGCTAAAACATAAATCTTCAATTTTTAAAATTATATCTTCCATTATATAGGTCCTCCATTCATTAAGATCTCAAGCGTGGATCAAGTGCATCCCTTAAAGCATCTCCAATCACAGTAAAACAAAGCATAGTAATAGAAATTAAAAGTGCAGGGAATAATAATTGATATGGATAGGTTAAAAAAACATTTGCTCCATTACTAGCTAGATTTCCCCAACTAGCAAGGGGTAATGGTAATCCTAACCCTATGTAGCTTAAAAATGCTTCAGCGAAAATTGCTCCAGGAATTGCAAAAGCCATACTAGTTATAATAGGACTCATTGCATTTGGCACAAGATGTTTCCATATAATCCAGAAACTTCCCGTTCCTAAAGCCTTACTAGCCATTACAAATTCAGACTCCTTAATTTGAAATACCTGACCTCGAAACAATCGTGCCATTCCTATCCAGCCTGTTGCCGACAAGGCCACAATAATAGGTATAAATCCTGGCCTTAAAATAATAACTAAAATAGTAACCCAAAGTATCTGTGGCACTGCCCCAATAACCTCGCATATTCTCATCATTACATTATCTAGACCCTTTCCAACAAATCCAGAAATCCCACCATATAAAATACCAATAGTAGCATTAACAAATGCAACTGAAACTCCAATCATTAAACTTACACGTGCACCTTCCCAACTCCTAACCCAAAGGTCTCTTCCAAGATTATCTGTACCAAATATATGTTCAGCCGACGGACCATTATTAGATATTGCCCAATTGTTCTCATCATATGTATAGGGACTGAGCATTGGGGCAAAAATTGCGAACAAAATAATTGTAAGAAGTAAAAATGTTGCAATCATTGCCACAGGCTGTTTGCGAAATCTTCTAAGAGCATCTTTCCAATAACTAATTGATGGTCTAGTTAATTTATCTGAATCAAGTATCCCATCTTTAATGGAAACAAAGTCTTCTTTGTTTATAGCTACTTCTTCTCCAGTAACTACATCTGTATAATGTGTAAACTTTTTATTAGTCTTAGTCATAAATTAATATCCTCCTTAACTTATTCGAATACGTGGATCTACGATACCATATAGGATATCTACAATAAAATACATAACAACTGTAATAGCACTAAACATAATAGTTAAACCCATAATCATCATATAGTCTGATCCCTGTATAGCCATGATCATTGCATTTCCAATACCTGGTATACCGAATATTTTTTCTATAACAAAGTTACCTGTTAACACACCTGCAATCATAGGTCCAAATGATGTTACTAATGGAAGCAAACTGTTTCTAAGAGTATGTTTTATTATTACACTTCTTCGGGTAAGTCCCTTACTCTCAGCTGTAACAATATAATCCTGGTTCATTACATCCAACATACTAGAACGTAACATCCTTGCATAAAAAGCAATGTTTTGCATAGATGCAGCCATAATAGGAAGTATTAAATAAGAAAATCCCTTATAGCCGAAAACTGGCAGGACCTCTAAAGTTACCCCAAAGAGCCGCTGGAACAAGGTGGCGAAAACAAAGTTGGGCACACTAACCCCTACAATTGCCACAATAATAACAAAATAGTCAAATGTCTTCCCATTGTTTATAGCCGCAAATATTCCAAATATAACTCCAATAATAACACCAATCAAAACTCCACCTAATCCTACTTTTGCTGAAATTGGCATTGTCTTTGCTACCTTATCAACAACAGTTTGGCCCTTAAATTTCATACTCATACCAAAGTCACCCTTGGCTAAGTTTCCCATGTAAATAAAGTAACGTTCAATTAGGGGTTTATCTAAACCATATTGTCGATTTAATGAATCTCTTATAACCTGGGGTGTGTCACGATCTAGTGAAAATGGATCACCAGGCACTGCATTCATAAGGAAAAATGTTAATGTTGCAATTAAAAATAATGTAATAATCATAGATACAAAACGTTTAGCTGTATACCTTAGCATCAAATACCCTCCTTAAATCAAACATCTTGATATTGGTAAAATAAGTACTTATTTCATAAATAAGGCAAATCACAAATAATAAAATAATTGAAATTATAATATTATTATCACAAATATATCAAATTTTTTCGCATGTGTCAATATATTCTAATAACTTTTTCTCATAAAGCTGCTTTTTGATACTTTATTCTTACCTTGA
>CAZWTU010000040.1:0-14401 GCA_964637035.1 uncultured Tissierellaceae bacterium | reverse complement strand
GTAGAGTAGGTGAAAGTGTTCACTTTTTCATTTATGATACTATAAAGATATTTATACTTTTAGGAGTAATGATTTTTATGATTTCATATATCCAAAGTTATTTTCCGCCAGAAAGAACTAAGAAACTTCTTGGAAAGATAAAGGGTATCAAAGGAAACATATTAGGGGCAATACTAGGAATATTAACTCCATTCTGTAGCTGTTCAAGTATACCTATCTTTATAGGATTTATGTCAGCAGGATTACCTTTAGGAGCAACATTTTCTTTCCTATTATCTTCGCCTATGGTAGATTTGGCAGCTTTTCTTTTATTAATGTCAACCTTTGGGGGAAAAGTAGGAATAGCATATGTAGCCACAGGTGTAATTATTGCCATAATAGGTGGAACTATTATTCAAAAGATGAAGATGGAAAAGTATGTTGAATCCTATGTATGGGGAATAGAATCTACAGAAGTGGAAATTGAGGAAATGTCACGTAAAGATAGAGTAACATTTGCTAAGGATCAGGTAAAGGATATAGTTCATAGGGTATGGCCTTATATTTTAATAGGAGTTGGTATTGGAGCAGGGATACATAATTGGGTACCCCAATCAATAATTGAAAAATTATTAGGTAGTGGAAACCCATTCTCTGTTATAATAGCTACATTTATAGGAATACCAATTTATGCTGATATTTTTGGAACTATTCCAATAGCAGAGGCTTTAGTTGCTAAAGGAGTAGGAATTGGAACAGTAATTGCATTTATGATGGGAGTAACTACCATGTCAATACCTTCTGTAGTAATGTTAAGTAAAGTCGTAAAACCAAAGCTATTAGCAACATTTATGGTTATTGCAACATTAGGAATAATAATAGTAGGATATGGGCTTAATGCTATTACAGCTTTGTTATTATAAGTAAGGAGGAATATTGAAATGATAATTGAAATTTTAGGTACAGGATGTTCTAAATGTGAAAAGCTAGAAAAGAATCTAGATACAGTAATAAAAGAGCTAAAGATAGATCCTACAATAATAAAAGTAGAAGA
Organism: uncultured Tissierellaceae bacterium; assembly: GCA_964637035.1. Taxonomy (GTDB): domain Bacteria; phylum Bacillota; class Clostridia; order Tissierellales; family Tissierellaceae; genus CAZMMV01. The sequence continues at coordinate 13,368 of CAZWTU010000040.1, read as the reverse complement.
TTTTGTAGAAATAGCAAGGTATGGTGTTATGCAGACACCTGGACTTGTAATTAATGGGGAAGTAAAAACAGTTGGTAAAACTCCAAATATAAAAGAACTAAAGAAGTTATTATCAAAATAAAAACATATACTTAAACCTAGCATTATATACAAATCAAATTTCAAAAATAATAGTTTATTACTAATTAAAAACAATACTCATTTCCAGAGTATTGTTTTTTTCATTGGAATTACATGAGTTTTACTATATAATAAATAGAGGAAACTAATGTTTAGAAAGGTGGGTATGAATGGATTATCTAGAAGGATTAAATGACAGACAAAGACAAGCAGTATTACATACAGATGGACCCTTACTTATTTTAGCCGGGGCTGGAAGTGGAAAAACTAGAGTTGTTACTCATAAAATAGCATATTTAATCGAAGAAAAAGGAGTTTTCCCGGGGAATATTCTGGCAATAACTTTTACAAATAAAGCAGCTAATGAAATGAAAGAAAGGGTTGCTAAATTGCTATCCCGAGATGTATCAAATATGTGGATGGGAACATTTCACTCCATATGCGTTAGGATATTAAGGAGAAATATAGATAAAATAGGATATGATAGAAGTTTTACCATATATGACAGAGATGACCAAATGACCTTAGTAAGAGAATGTATAAAGGAAAGAAATTTAAATAAGGATAACTATAAATATTCTTCTGTACTTGCTCAAATAAGTAAATTAAAAGATAATATGACTGATCCGGACAAGTTTATCAATGAAAACTATAGTGATTTTTATTTGAGAAATATAGGAGAATTATATGCTTTATATCAAAGCAAATTAAAACAATATAATGCACTAGATTTTGATGACTTACTTATAAAAACAGTTGAAGTCCTTAGAAAGGATAAAGAAGCTTTAGACTATTATCAAAAGAGATTTAAATATATCTTTGTAGATGAGTATCAAGATACAAATAAGGTCCAATATGAGTTGATAAGGCAATTAACAGGCAAGCACAACAATATATGTGTGGTTGGGGATGGGGACCAGAGCATTTATGGGTGGCGCGGAGCTGATATTACCAACATTCTTAACTTCGAAAAGGATTTCAAAGGTTCCAAAACTATACTCCTTGAACAAAATTATAGGTCTACACAAAAGATACTTAATCTAGCAAATAATGTTATAAAAAACAATAGTGAAAGAAAAGCTAAAAACCTATGGACAGACAATCAAGAGGGCCAACCTATTTTCTTTCAAGAATTGGCAGATCAATATGATGAGGCCCTATTTATAGCTAATAAAATAGATGAGCTACTAAGAGAAGGATATAAGCCATCTGATTTTGCCATACTCTATAGGACAAATGCTCAATCACGTTCCTTTGAGGAAATGCTTATTAGAAAAAATACTCCTTATAAAATAGTAGGAGGACTTAAATTCTACGATAGAAAAGAAATTAAAGATATAGTAGCTTATTTAAGGGTGTTAGAAAACCCTGTAGATAATATTTCTGTAAAGAGAATAATAAATGTTCCCAAGCGGGGAATAGGAAATACAACCATAGGAAAACTAGAAGAAATAGCCCTAGAAAGAAATGATTCTATCTATGGAATACTATTAGATTTAGATAACGTAGATTTAAGCAATAGGGCTAAAAATAGTTTAAAGACTTTTGTTGATATGATGACCCTACTAATGGCTAAAAAAGAGCTAATGGGTATTAGGGATTTCATAGAAGAAGTAATTGATGTTACTGGCTATGTAACAGAATTGGAAAAGGAAAACACCATTGAAGCTAAGACTAGAATAGAAAACATCCAAGAATTTTTATCTGTAGCAGTGGATTTTGAAGCCCAATTAGGGGAAGATAATTTTGAGGAGTTCCTAGCACAAATTGCCCTTCTTTCAGATGTGGATAAGACTTCAGATTCTACAAATGTAGTAACCCTAATGACCGTTCATAGTGCCAAGGGTTTAGAATTTCCTGTTGTATTTATGGTAGGTATGGAAGATGGTCTCTTTCCAATATCTAGGGCTATGGATGATGAATCTGAATTAGAAGAGGAAAGAAGGCTTTGCTATGTAGCCTTGACTAGGGCAGAGCAGCAGTTGTTTATTACTAGTGCGAAGATAAGAACTATTTATGGTAATGTAAACTATACTATTCCCTCAAGATTTATAAAGGAAATGGGAGATTTTATAGAAAGAGATGTAAAAGAAGAGAAAGAAGACCTTCTTAAAGTTAAGGACTTTACAACTACCAGAGATCCAATAAAGCCAAAGAAAAAGCCTAGTCCTTTTGGATTTAAGCCTCAACCTAAGCCTGCGAGAAATACAAATGTAAAAGTTAATATAGGAGACAAGGTAAAACATAAAAAGTTTGGCATGGGTACAGTGGTGCAAATAAAGGATAGGGATAATAGTAGTGACAAGGAAATTGTTGTTGCCTTTGATAATGAGGGATTAAAAAGATTGGCACTTTCAATTGCACCAATAGAAATAGTGAGGTGATACTATGGATGAAGAAAAACGAATAGAAGAACTTATAGATATTATAGATGATTTAAATTATCATTATTATACCTTAGATGAGCCAAGGTTGAGTGATAAGGAATATGATCTTCTTTATGATGAATTGTTTAGCTTAGAAGAAAAAACAGGAATTGTACATTCATACTCTCCAACACAAAGGGTTGGGGGAGACTTAATAGATAAATTTGAAAAGCATAGTCATCTGGGAAGACTATGGAGTTTAGATAAGAGTCAAAGCCAAGATGAACTTATTAGTTGGGATAATCGTGTTAGAAGATTAATCAATGATTATAATTCAAATAATGATGAAAAATTACCCCAGCCTGAATATATTATGGAATATAAATTTGATGGACTAACTCTAAATCTTACTTATAGAGATGGATTATTGGTCCAAGGTGCTACAAGGGGAAATGGAACCATAGGGGAAGGAATATTAGCCCAAATTAGGACTATAAAAAACATCCCTTTTAAAGTAGATTTCAAAGGAACAATGGAAGTACAAGGAGAGGGATTAATGCCCCTATCTGCCTTGGAAGAATACAATAAAACTGCCAAAGAGCCTTTGAAAAACGCTAGAAATGCTGCAGCAGGGGCCTTGAGAAACCTAGACCCTAAGCTAACCGGGGAGAGAAATCTTGCTGCTTATTGTTATAATATAGGCTATATTGAAGGAAAAGACTTTGAAAATCATGAAGAAGTACTAGGATTTTTAAAAGACAATCGTTTTCCTGTTTTTACTTATGCAAAAAAATTTCATAAAATAGAAGATATTATAGAAGAAATAGAAGTTATAAATGAAAAAAGAAAAGGTTTAGATGTATTAACTGATGGATTGGTTATAAAAATCAATGATATTAGAAGTAGAGAGGTTTTAGGATATACAAATAGATTTCCTAGATGGGCTATAGCCTATAAATTTGAAGCTGAAGAGACTACTACTAAGCTTTTAGATGTTATTTGGAATGTAGGTAGAACTGCTAAGGTTACTCCTAGTGCAGTATTAGAACCAGTAGACATAGGTGGAGTAACTGTTCAAAGGGCTACTTTAAACAACTATGATGATATTGAAAGAAAGGGAGTAAGATTAAATTCTAGGATATTAATTAGAAGATCAAATGATGTTATACCAGAGATATTAGGTGTTGTAGATAGTGATGAAGATACCTATGAAATAGAAAAACCAACACATTGTCCCGCCTGTGGAAGTGAATTGGTACAGGATGGGGTTCATATATTTTGCCCAAATTCTCTTTCTTGTAAGCCTCAATTAGTTTCTAGATTAGTACATTTTGCTAGTAGGGATGCTATGAACATAGAAGGATTCAGTGAAAAGACTGCAGAAAAGCTACTGGAAGAATTAGACATTAGGGATTTACCTGAGCTTTATGAAATAAAATATGAGGATTTAATAGAGTTAGAAGGATTTAAAGATAAAAAGAGTAGAAATTTATTAAATGCCATAGAAAGATCTAAAAAAGTTTCTCTAGACTCCTTTATATATGCATTGGGAATAGGAAATGTAGGGATTAAAACTGCAAATGATTTAGCTAATTACTTCAAATCCTTAGATAAACTAAAAAATGCAACTTATGATGAGCTGATAGAAGCTGGAGAAATAGGAGACATCATAGCAAATGGTATACTAGAATTCTTCCATGATGATAGGATACTAGAATCTCTAGACAAGCTATTATCAGAGGGAGTTTCTCCATATTTTGAAGAAATGGCCATAGAAGAGTCTATCTTCACAGGTAAAACTGTAGTTATTACAGGTAGTATAGAAGGCTTAAATAGAAAAGAGATTAAGGCTATGGTTGAAAAAATGGGAGGCAAGGTCACAGGGTCTGTCAGTAAAAACACAGACTACGTAATAGTAGGAGAAAATCCAGGCTCAAAATATGATAGGGCTGTGGAACTTGAAATTGATATTATTGATGAAGAGAGACTAATGGAACTGTAGGGGCTAGCTTTGCTGGCCCGAAAATTAATCAGAATCAAGCCAATAAAACAACAAACAAAAAGGGGGTAAATAACTTGATTAATAAAGAAGATATTAAATACATGGCAGATTTAGCCAAATTAAAGTTTTCTCATGATGAATTAGATGACTATACAGAAAAGCTTAGTGAAATATTAAATTATATGGAGATATTAAATGAAGTAGATACAGAAGATGTAGAAGCTACTTATGAGGTCAATGAGCATATACAACTTCTTAGGGAAGATGTTCCGGTAGAAGGATTGACAAGAGAAGAAGTATTACAGAATTCAATAGAAAACCAATATGGATATTTTAAAATACTTAGGATAGTAGAATAGGAAGAGGTGAAAAAATGGATACAGTAAAATTATCAGCATTTGAAATGAGGAAGAAACTACATGATAAAGAAATATCTTCTAGAGAATTAATAGAATCTCATTTTAAAGTAATAGGGGATAAAGAAGATTTAAATGCTTTTATAACATTAAATAAAGATCAAGCGTTAAAAGCAGCAGATAGGGTCGATCTAAAAATTAAGAATGGAGAGAAAGTTGGACTATTAGCAGGTATACCTATAGGAATAAAAGATAATATTTTAACCAAGGATTTAAGAACTACTTGTGGTTCTAAAATGTTAGAAAACTTTATTCCGCCATATAATGCTAGTGTAGTAGACAGGATTTACCAGGCAGATGGGATTATAATGGGAAAGACAAATATGGATGAATTTGCAATGGGATCTTCTACAGAGACTTCTTATTTTGGACCAACAAACAACCCTTTAGATATAGAAAGGGTACCCGGAGGTTCATCAGGAGGGTCTGCAGTTGCAGTTGCGTCCAACCAGGTAGCCTTAGCCCTGGGAACAGATACGGGAGGCTCTGTAAGACAGCCGGCAAGCTTTACAAACCTAGTAGGAATAAAGCCTAGCTATGGAATTGTATCTAGATATGGAGTAGTATCCATGGCCAATACCTTAGACCAAGTGGGAGCCTTTGGAAGGGATGTAAAAGATGCTGTTCTTATGTTATCTGCCATTACAGGTTATGATAGTAAGGACTCTACATCTTTTAATAATCCTGAAGGGACTATTCCCTTTTTAAGTTTTCCAAAGGAAATAGATAATAATTTCTTAAAAGGAATGAAAATAGGATTGCCAAGGGAATTATTTAACATTAATATGGACAAGGGAATAAAGGAAGAAATAAATCAATCAATTAAGGTATTTGAAGCCCTAGGTGCAGATGTAGAGGAAATATCATTACCCTATATAAAATATGGCCTGGCAGCCTATCATATCATATCTGCAGCAGAGCTTAGTTCAAATATGTCGAAGTTTGACGGTATAAGATATGGATATAGATCTAAGGATTATGAAACTTTAGATGAGCTTTATATAAATTCTAGAACGCAAGGCTTAGGTGAAGAGGTTAAGAGAAGAATAATTTTAGGTACTTATTTACTGAGTGCAGGTCATTCCGAGGAACATTACAAAAAAGCATTAAGGCTTAGAACTTTAATAAGAGAAGATTTTAATAAGACTTTTAGTAATTTTGATGTAATATTATCTCCTACAAGCCCTATCTTGCCTTACAAAATTGGAGAGAAAAAGGATGATCCTCTATCCATGTATAAGGCAGATTTATTTACAGCCCCTGTTAATTTAGCAGGTCTTTGTGCCATGACCATTCCTTGCGGATATGTGGATGGACTTCCTGTTGGCTTGCAAGTCATGGGAAATAAATTTAAAGAAGCTAATATAATAAAGGCAGGATTAGCTTATGAGGGAGGTAAATATATTGACTTATAAAACTATAATTGGTCTAGAAATACACAATGAACTTTTAACAAAAACAAAAATATTTTGTAACTGTATAAATGAATTTGGAGGAGAGCCTAATACTCATTGCTGTCCAGTGTGTATAGGGCTTCCAGGTGGACTTCCTGTAATAAATAAAAAGGTTATAGAATACGCAATAAAGGCTGGGATTGCCTTTAATAGTGAAATAAGAAAAGATACTAAAATGGATAGAAAAAATTATCTTTATGCAGATTTACCTAAGGGTTATCAGATTTCTCAGGATAATTTACCCATATGTGAGGGTGGATATATAGAAATAGAATTGGATAATGGGACTAAAAAAATCCATCTAGAAAGAATTCATATAGAAGAAGATACAGGTAAATTAACACATACAGGAGATGGCGATACATTAATAGATTTTAATAGGGCAGGAGTTCCCTTAATAGAAATAGTAACTAAACCGGAAATGAATACGCCACAAGAAGCTCAATTATTCCTTGAGAAACTTAGGACTACCCTAAAATATATAGGAGTATCTGATGGGAAAATGGAAGAAGGTACTCTAAGATGTGATGTAAATATAAATGTGGTAAATGAAGAAACAGGAGAAAAAACAAACATTACAGAAATAAAGAATTTAAACTCCTTTAGAGCAGCAGTTAAATCTTCTGAATATGAAGAAAAAAGACACATAGCACTTTTAAAAGAAGGTAAAAACACGATTAAAGATACCAGAAGATGGGATGAAGTTAAGGGTGAAACTGTATCCATGAGGGAAAAAGGTGGGGTTGATGATTATAGGTATGCAAGAGATGGTGATTTTGCACCAATTCAACTTGAAGAAAAATGGATAGAAGAAATTAGGGATAATTTGCCTGAATTACCCCATGATAAAAAAGAAAGATTTATAAAAGAATATGAACTTTCTCCTTATGATGCAGGTGTTCTTACAGCATCTAGAGATTTAGCTTTATTCTTTGAAGAAACCATTAAACATAACAATGATATTAAATTAGTAAGTAATTGGATTATGGGAGATGTTTTAAGAAGATTAAATGAGGAAGAAATAGAAATACAAGACTCATCTATTGCAGCTAAAAGCTTATCAGATTTACTGAATTTAGTTAAATCAAATAAGATTAATAATAATACAGGTAAAAAGGTCTTAAGGGAAATGTTTGATAGTGGTAAAGACCCTAATACAATAGTCAAGGAAAAAGGATTAATTCAGATAAGTGATGAAGGGGCATTAAAAGAAATGGTAGGAAAGGTACTAGATGATAATGAACAATCTATCATAGATTACAAAGAAGGAAAAGATAGAGCCATTGGATTTTTAGTAGGCCAAGTCATGAAGGCTTCTAGGGGAAAGGCAAATCCTCAAATGGTAAATAAAATGATTATAGAATTAATTAAAGAAAGATAAAGAAACTGATTCCTATTTAAGGGAATCAGTTTCATTTTTATCTTTTAATCCAGTATAATAAGGGCAATCTTTTGTAGGTGTACTAGATGGGGGTCCGGCAACCTTAAGAGTACATATTCCGTCTTCTGCATGAATACATTTTTCAGAACAATTTATCATCAATAAAAAAACCTCCCTTAAAATTAAGCAACCAACAAAAATTAACTAGTAATTATTATTATCTCCAAGAAAAATATAAATATTATTAAATGGTTTTTTAAAATGTATCACTCTCTAAATAGGATTAGATTACATTATCATTACAATAGTCTTTATACGTTGACATAATATGAGAAAAAATGATATAACTTAATTAGACGGATATTACTTAGGATAATTGGCATAAGGGGGAGTGAGATGAAGAGATTTGTGAGTTTAGTTTTGGCAATGTTCTTTTTATTTTCATCAGTGGGACATGCTGCAAGCTATGGAAGAATTCAAGTAAGTATGAATAACAATAAAATAGATGTTAAACAAGTACCCATTATTATGGATGGTAAAGAAATAAGTACAGAAAGTCCCTCATTTATTCGAGAAGGTAGAACTATGGTGCCAATTCGTTTTGTTGAGGCAAATTATGGTGCGGAAGTAATTTGGGAAGGTGAAACTAGAAGTGTTATAGTAAATTACAATGACGATAGTGTAAAACTGACTATTGACAGTCCTATAGCCATAATAAATGGAGAAAAAAAGATTTTGGATAAAGGATCTATTCCTAGATTAGTAACTTTTGACAATAAGGAGACTAAGACAATGGTTCCCCTATCATTTTTATCTGAGGCTTTAGGATTTGAAGTAGGTTGGGATGAAGTAAATAAAGTACCTTACATAAATTCTAAGGGAAAAGAAGATGATGAGATTAAACCCGAAGAACCTAGTAATCCAGAATCACAGGTAAAACCAGGAATTATTTCTAGCATCAATGTATCTAAAGGTAGTACAGATATAAACAAGATAATGTTAGAAAGCGACAAAGAATTAATCTATGAGACTAGATTTGTAAAGGAAAGCTTAACTTTTGTTCTGGATATAAAGGAAGCAAAGCTTTTACAAAAAAATACCTTGGATGCTCCAGGACTTATAAATATTGATGATGATTTTATAAAGGAAATAAGGTATTCTCAATTTTCGTATAGTCCAGATATTACTAGAATAGCTATTGATTTAAAGGAGAAAAAACTTCCAAGTATAGTATCAAAACCAGATGGGACAGGCCTTGTGATATCTTTTGAAAATCATGGTATAAAAGCTATAACTAAGGAATTTCTTGATGAAAAAGAAGCAATAGTCTTACATGGTGCAAATTATAAAAACATGAATATTATAAGATTAAAGAACCCAGAAAGACTTGTTTTTGACTTCTTGGACACTGTATTAGAAGGAGATCCTTATGCAGACTATCACTATGACTTAGGATTTATAAAAGGAGTTAGGGTGTCTCAATTTGAAGCAGATAAAAATTATAGTTCATCAGATCAAATAGTTAGGGTAGTATTAGATATTAAAGATGGTGTAGCTGATCCTAATGTAAAGATTGATAGCCAGGATAATAAGATAATCATTTATCCTGAGAAAAGTTTCTGGGAAAATATATCATATGAAAAGATCGACAAGGAAAGGCATTTTATTATTAATAGTTTGCTAGATACTGATTATAAGGTAAATTATAATAATGTAACTAAGACATTAGAAGTAAGACTCCCTACGGAGAGTGTGGAGTTAAATGATGGATTAATTATTATAAAGGATTCACTTTTAGATGGGATTAGAGTGGAGAGGGGTAAGGTTGAAACTTTGCTTTCACTTCAGTTTATGAAAAGTATTGAGTATGTTAAGCTTTCTAAGGATATAGATAAGAAAGTACATTTAGTTATAAAGAGAAATAACAATATAAAACCTGAAGATAGGATGATTGTAATAGACCCGGGACATGGGGGGTATCAACCGGGAGCTACTTCCTTAACTGGGAAGAAAGAAAAGGACTTTAATTTGCTTGTTAGTCATAAATTAAATAATGCATTAAAGGCCTTAGGATATAATACGGTTATGACTATGGAAGAAGACCAATATTTAGGACTTTATGATAGACCAGAAATAGCTAACAAGTTAAATGCAGATATATTTATTAGTATTCACGGAAATGCTTTTTCCAACAATCCAACAATATCAGGTATTGAGGTATTGTATTGTCCAGCATATTCTTCAGATATGAAGGAAGAGGACCAGCATCCTTTGGCTAAAGCGGTTCTTGATGCACTACTAGCAACCACCGGTGCAAAAAGTAGGGGAACTATAAAAAGGCCAAATTTAGTAGTCCTTAGGGAAGCAAAAATGCCGGCAATACTAGTTGAAGCAGGATTTTTAACCAATCCGGAAGAAGAAAAGCTTTTATTTACTGATGAATATCAAAACAAAATTGTTGACGGAATTGTAAAAGGAGTAGAAAATTACTTTGAAATAGATTAGTATATAAGCAAGGGAGACCTTGCTTATTATATTTTAAGGAAATGGAGTGGTAAGTATATGAGTTTAATATTTGGCTATGCCATTATTTTTTTAGCTAGGGTATCAGATGTGTCTTTAGGAACTGTTAGAACTTTAATGGTAGTACAGGGAAGAAAGTGGCAAGCGGCATTAATAGGATTTTTTGAAGTTACAATTTATGTAGTAGTATTGGGTGCAGTGGTCAATGATTTATCCAATCCATTAAGCCTTCTAAGTTACTCCTTAGGATATGCTTGTGGAAATTATGTAGGGATTACAATAGAAAACAAGATTGGCTTAGGAAATTTAGCTGCTCAAATTGTTTTGCAAGGTTCAGATAATAAAGAGTTAATAGAAGTACTTAGGGGTAAAAATTTTGGGGTAACTGTTTTACAAGGTGAAGGTCGAGAGGGAACCAGAGATGTTCTTAATGTTGTTATAAAAAGAAAAAGCTTAGAAACATTAAGGCAAATAGTATATGAATATGATGAAAATGCTTTTATTACTGCTAATAATATAAGTCCTATTAGTGGTGGATATTTTCCAGCAATTAAAAAGTAATATAAATTAATCATAGTATGACAACTCTTCTAATATAATGTAATAGTACAATTAGGGAGGGTTGATGATGGTAAATAGAAGAATAATATTATTTGGACTGATAATAGTCTTAGGCTTAACAGTACTAACAATGGGGAAAAACTTTATCAATAACAGATTAGCAAGTGATGAAGATGATGAAATAGAAGTAGTTCGTTCTGATGAGGGTATGATTACTGTCACGGAAGAAAATGATGATGGAATGAGAAAAACGGTTTTATATTTTAAAAACAATGAAGGCTACTTAGTTCCTGTAATGAGAAGAATTCCTTGGGAAGAAGGAATAGCAAGGGCAACACTTAATAATATGGTTGATAGTCCTGAATTAAGAGATAGCCTTAGTCAAACGGGTCTTTTACCAATTATACCAGCAGGAACAGAAATAACAGGTATAACTATTGATGAAGAAACAAGTATATGTAAAATAAACTTTTCCGAGAATTTTTTAAATAATGAATCACAAACTGATGAAGAATCTCTTATAAAGGGAGTAGTATATACATTAACAGAATTTCCAGCTATAGAAAAAGTTACCATACTTGTGGGGGGAAAAGAATTAGATACATTAACACATGGAGCAAGGCTTGGTAGTGCCTTAGAAAGAAAGGATATTAATCTAGTAGGTAGTTTGGAAGAAGGGAAGTCCAAGGTACTAGTATATTATAAGGATAAGACAGATGAAAACTATCAGTATTTCATCCCTATGACGATCCCTACCCTTGCACCAGAGACTAATGTATACTCAGCCTTAGACATACTGTTCCAAGGCCCTCCAGAGGGCTTAGGTTTATCTTCTGACATGCCAGAGGGGACTATATTGCATGGAGTAGAAATAAGTAATGGCACTGCCTATGTGGACATATCCTATGACATATATGAGGAAGAGTCAGAACAAATTTCTTTTAGCGATATTATAAAAAACATAGGCCTTACTTTAAGCCAGTTTGAAGAAATTGAAATCGTAGAGTTACTTGTAGATGGTGAAACTATAAACACTACAGTTCCAGCATTTGCTAATGAATACTAAAATATAATAATGCCAGCTGTAATGGCATGGCTTAGGACCCTGGATAATTAAGGGTCTTTTTTATTTGTCTTTATAGATAAAATATAATATAATTGGTAAGATATAATTTTTAGGATTAGAAAAGGAGTAAATTAAATATGGAAAGAAAAATCGTAATATCAACAGGGAATCAAAATAAGATAGGGGAAATAAAAAATATATTAAAAGACCTACCCTTTGAACTTATTTCAAAAGAAGAGCTTGGCTTAAGGGATATAGAAATAATAGAAGATGGAGATAGCTTAGAAGAGAATAGTATAAAAAAAGCTGAGGCACTATCTAAAATGACTGATTATATGGTCATAGCAGATGATTCAGGATTGTTTGTAGATGCTTTAAATGGTCAACCAGGTGTTTATTCATCAAGATATGGTGGAGAAGAAGGAAATGATAGTAAAAACAATGAAAGACTTTTAAAAGAGCTAAAAAATATTCCATTGGAAGATAGGAAAGGACACTTCTCAACAGTTATTGCATTAATAAAAGAAAACAAAGAAATAATAACCATAGAAGGACAGTGTAACGGTAGTATAAGCCTTGAAAAAAGGGGTCAAGGTGGATTTGGATACGATCCATTATTTATTCCAGAGGGATTTGATAAAAGTTTTGCTGAGCTAGGTGTAGATGTAAAAAACCGTATTTCTCATAGGTCGAAAGCCTTGGACGCTTTAAAAGAATATTTATTTAAATTGATAGAGGATGAAGAAAATGAGAATATTAATAGTATCTGATACACATGGATATACTGAAAATATAATTACTTATATAGAAAACAATAAAAAACCTGATATGATTTTTCACTTAGGGGACTATGTAAGCGATGGCATAGAAATAGGAAAGAGATTTAATATTCCAACTAAAATAGTAAAAGGAAATGGAGATTACATGGAAGAGGATTATAATTTTGATGAACTTGTTAAGATAAAAGGTAAAAAAATGCTTTTAACCCATGGCCATAAATATAATATAAATTTTTCCATAGATAGATTATTCTATAGGGGAAGAGAGTTAGGGGTTGATTATATATTCTTCGGCCATACTCATATTCCTTATATTGATAAAATAAAAGATATAATTATAATGAACCCAGGAAGTCCAAGTCGGCCAAGGTCAAGGGATGGTAGGAAAACTTTTGCTATTATAGATATAGGAAAGACCACAAATGAAAAGTTAATTGAAATAAATTAAATTTAATGATTGACATTAGATATGTAAGGTGATATAATTTTAAATTGTTGGCAGTAAAAAGTTAAGTGGTTAATTCATGGTGGGTGTGGCCTAGTGGTTAGGGCGCCAGATTGTGGCTCTGGAAGTCGTGGGTTCAAATCCCATCATCCACCCCATAATTACATTTACACCAAAAGATATAAGACCAACAAGTGAATATGACCCATTAGCTCAGTCGGCAGAGCACCTGACTTTTAATCAGGGTGTCCCGCG
>CAZWTU010000039.1:0-14845 GCA_964637035.1 uncultured Tissierellaceae bacterium | reverse complement strand
TGAAGGTGGAAGGACAGTAGGCTCAGGAGTTGTAACTAAAATTATTTAATAAATTTTATAAAAAAGACCAAGTCCTTTGGCTTGGTCTTTTTCATAAGTAAAAGCAAGCAAAATTGGAAAAAAAGAATATATTTTCCTTATAAGTATATTATATTAATATAATAGTTTAATTAATTCCTTTTAAGGAAAGAATCAGAGGAATATTTTTTTATTGACATAATTTTTTTTTTATGATAATTTATATAGGTAAGATTAAAAAATATGGGTAATTGTGCCTGAAGATATATATATTATATATATGCTATATTAGTAGGAGGTGTTCGGATTGAGAGCTAGGGTTACTTTAGCGTGTACAGAGTGTAAACAGAGAAATTATATTTCTTCTAAAAACAAAAAAAACAACACAGAAAGAATTGAACTTAATAAATTTTGCAAATTTTGTAAAACTCATACTGCTCATAAGGAAACAAAATAAATACTATAATTATGTAAGGAAGTGAGTAATATGGCATCACCAACAAATGTAAAAAAATCTAAAATGGGCACTTACTTCAAGGGTGTTAAAGCCGAAATGAGGAAAGTTATTTGGCCTAGTAAAAAAGAGTTGCTTAATTACACAGCTGTAGTAGTTGCACTTAGTGCATTTGTAGCTTTAATTGTATGGGTTTTAGACATCCTAATAACTGGAGGTTTAAGTTTCATAATTAAGTAACAAAAAAGGGAGGGAAGGACCAAGAGTCCCCAATCATATGGCGGAAAAAAGTAGGGAAGAAAGGGCTATGGATGCAAATTGGTACGTAGTCCATACTTATTCGGGTCATGAAAACAAGGTTAGAGCTAATATTGAAAAGATGGTAGAGAACAGAGGTAACATTGATGACATCTTTGAGGTAGCAGTACCTACAGAAGAGTATATAGACAATAAAGATGGGAAAAAGACAGTTAAAGAAAGAAAGCTCTTTCCTGGATATGTTCTTATTAAAATGATTATAAACGACGAATCCTGGTACTTAGTTAGGAATACTAGGGGAGTTACTGGATTTGTTGGGCCGGGATCAAAACCGGTTCCTTTATCAGAAGCAGAAGTTAAAGATTTAGGTGTAAAGGATACAGTATTACCATTAGTAGACCTTAAAGTTAAGGATGGAGTAAAGGTTATTTCTGGACCTTTTGAAAACTTCATGGGTACAGTGGATAGTTTGAATTTAGAAAAAAGAAAAGTAAAAGTTTTTATTTCAATGTTTGGTAGAGATACTCTTATAGAACTGGATTTTGAACAAGTTGAAAAAATATAGTTTTTTTAAAGCTAATTGCTTTTTAAATATATATAAGTTAAGTGGGAGGGTTATACCGACAAACCACAAAGTTTATGAGGAGGTGGAAGTTAATGGCTAAAAAAGTTATAGCTATAGTTAAATTACAAATACCTGCTGGAAAAGCTACACCAGCACCACCTGTAGGAACTGCGTTAGGACCTCATGGAGTAAATATAATGCAATTTACAAAGGAGTTTAATGCAAAAACTGCAGATCAAGCAGGAATGATTATACCAGTTGTCTTGACTGTATATCAAGATAGGTCTTTTTCCTTTATAACAAAGACACCGCCAGCTTCAATATTGATTAAGAAAGCTGCTGGAATTGAAAAGGCTTCAGGTGAACCGCATGAAAATAAAGTTGGTAAGATTAATAAAGCACAGATAAGAGAAATTGCTGAAATTAAAATGCCAGATCTAAATGCTTCTTCAGTAGAATCTGCAATGAGAATGGTTGCAGGCACTGCAAGAAGTATGGGAGTTACAGTAGAAGAATAAAGAAATTTGTGGGAGGATTTTCCGTTATAACCACGAGGAGGCAGAGATATGGATAAAAAAGGTAAGAAGTATCAAGATAGTTTTAAATTAGTTGATAGAACTAAGCTTTATGACTTAGATGAATCTATTGAATTGTTACAAGAAACAGCAAAGGCTAACTTTGATGAGACTGTAGACTTGTCAGTAAGACTTGGGGTAGATCCTAAGCACGCAGATCAACAAGTAAGGGGTGCTGTAGTTTTACCACATGGTACAGGTAGAGAAGTAACTGTTCTGGTTTTCGCTAAAGGCGAAAAAGCAGCAGAAGCTGAGGCAGCAGGAGCTGAATATGTGGGTGGGGAAGAATTAGTTGCAAAAATTCAAGGCGAAAACTGGTTTGACTTTGATATTGTTGTAGCAACTCCAGATATGATGAGTGTAGTAGGTAGAATAGGTAGGGTACTTGGACCAAAAGGTTTAATGCCAAATCCTAAATCAGGAACTGTAACTTTTGATGTAAAAGAAGCAGTAGAAGAAATCAAAGCTGGTAAGGTAGAATATAGAGTTGACAAGGCAAGTATTATAAATGTACCTATAGGGAAAATTTCCTTTGGTAGTGAAAAATTAAAAGATAATTTTACTACAATTATGGATGCAATAATAAAAGCAAGACCTGCAGCAGCTAAGGGTAGATACTTAAGAAGTGTTACTATTTCTAGCACTATGGGTCCAGGAATCAAAATTAATGGACAAAAATTAATAGGATAGTCTATTGACAAAAGAAATTATAACTGATACAATTTGATTGTTAATTGAATATTCGCCGTAGACAGTAGGTACTTTCGAGTTTAATTTCCTACCGAGGTTGAGATAAATCTGATTTGTAATATAAAAATTAGGGTCTCTCCGTGTCTACGGAGAGACCTTTAATTTTTTTCAATCTGGAGGTGAATTATGTGAGGGAAAAAACCCTTAAAGCTAAAAGTCAAAATGTAGATGAAATCAAAGAAAAAATTAAAAAAGCAGAGTCTGTGGTATTAGTTGATTATAGAGGGCTTAATGTAGAGGAACTTACCGAGTTAAGAAGTAAATACAGAGAAGCTAATGTTGAGTATAAGGTTTACAAAAACACTATGATGAGATTTGCTTTTAAAGATTCTGGTTTTGAAGAATTTAATGAGCATTTAAAAGGACCAAATGGAATTGCTTTTGGATATGATGATCCGATTAGTGCTGCCAAGATCACATCTGAATTTGCCAAGAAAAATAAAAACTTGGAAATTAAAGCAGGTATTGTTGATGGTAAAATAATCGATATAGATGCTATAAAGGATTTGGCAAGCTTACCACCAAGAGAGGTGCTTATTGCAAAGGTACTTGGAGGATTCAACGCACCAATTCAAGGATTTGCAAATGTTCTTAATGGTACGATGAAAGGATTAGTAGTAGCTTTAAACGCAATTGCAGAACAAAAACAGACACAGGAAGCATAATAAAAAAGTATAATACGGAGGGATATATAAAATGGCAAGTGAAAAAGTATTAAATTTAATTGAAGAAGTTAAAAACTTAACTGTTTTAGAATTATCAGAGTTAGTAAAGGAATTAGAGGAAGAGTTTGGAGTAAGTGCAGCAGCTCCAGTAGCAGTAGCAGCAGCAGGACCAGCAGCAGGTGGAGATGCAGCAGCAGAATCTGAACAAACAGAATTTGATGTAGTTTTAACTGGTGCAGGTAGCCAAAAGATTAAAGTTATTAAAGCAGTTAGAGAATTAACTGGATTAGGATTAAAAGAAGCTAAAGAAGTAGTAGATAGTGCTCCAAAGGCAGTTAAAGAAGGAGTTTCAAAAGACGAAGCAGAAGAAATAAAAGCTAAATTAGAAGAAGTAGGAGCAGAAGTAGAAGTAAAATAATTTTATAAAAATAAAAAGCTTTCATTTAAGAGAGCTTTTTTTTATTTGTTAAAAACAGCAGAAGGAGCTTGACATACAATTTGTGTTGTGATAACATATTTAAATGCGTAATAAGAAAAATTATTGCCAGATTGTATAATATTTTACTTTGTTGGCAATATTATAATATATTTGTATTAAATAGTTTTACCAAAAGTATTTTTGCTTTTGGATATTTTAGTTTAATAAGGGGTGAATTTTAAATGGTACATCCTGTAACTTATGGAAAACGCGTTAGAATGAGCTATTCACGCATTGATGAAGTATTAGATTTACCAGATTTAATTGAGGTACAACAGTCTTCTTATGATTGGTTTCTAAATGAGGGGCTGAAAGAGGTGTTTGAGGATATTTCTCCAATACAAGATTATACTGGAAACTTGATCTTAGAAGTTATCGATTATCATATTGAGGAAGATATAAAATATACAGAAGATCAAGCTAGGGAAAGAGATGTAAATTTTTCAGCACCACTAAAGGTTAAAGTAAGACTTATAAACAAAGAAACCGGAGAGGTAAAAGAGCAAGAAGTGTTTATGGGGGATTTGCCTTTAATGACGGTAAAAGGTACTTTTATTATTAATGGGGCAGAAAGAGTAGTTGTAAGTCAGTTAGTAAGATCTCCTGGGATTTATTATGTAGAAGGGATAGACAAGACTGGAAAAAGATTGTATTCTTCAACAGTAATTCCCAATAGGGGTACTTGGTTGGAATACGAATCAGATTCAAAGGATATTGTGTATGTAAGGGTAGACAGGACAAGGAAAATACCCATAACAATATTGCTAAGGGCCCTAAAAGTCGAAAGTGATTCAGATATCATTGAAGCATTAGGGGAAACGGAACAAGTGCTGAACACATTGGCTAAAGATAACACTACCAACGAGGAAGAAGCGTTACTTGAGATATACAAGAGGCTTAGGCCTGGAGAACCTCCTACAGTAGATAGTGCAAGAAGTCTTTGGGAAAGTTTATTTTTTGACCCTAGAAGATATGATTTAGCTAAAGTAGGAAGATATAAATTTAACAAAAAACTTGCTCTACACAATAGGATACAAGGTAGGAAGGCTGGAAATGATGTTCAGGATTATGAAACAGGGGAGATTTTAGTTGCAGAAGGAGAATTAATCAGTAGGGAAAAGGCTATTGAAATAGAAAATAGTGGTATAAATAAGGTAGATGTATTACTAGAGGATGGAAGAAAGATAAGAGTTTTAGGCAATAACTTTGTTTCTCCTGAAGCATTTAACTTACCTTTTTCTTTAGCAGAATTCGGACTTAAGGAAAAAGTATATTATCCTTTAATGAAAGAATTAATAGATACTTATGAAGATATTGAAGAGTTAAAACAAGTGATACAGGAAAGAAATAGGGAATTATCACCGAAGCATATTACGCCCGATGATATAATTGCTACTGTAAGCTACGAATTTAATCTATTTGATGGCATAGGTCATGTTGATGACATTGATCACCTAGGAAACAGAAGACTTAGATCTGTCGGAGAACTATTGCAAAATCAATTTAGAATTGGTTTATCTAGGATGGAAAGAGTAGTTAGGGAAAGAATGACCATACAAGATGTTGATGTTGCAACACCACAAGATCTTATAAACATAAGACCAGTTGTTGCTTCTATAAAAGAATTTTTTGGAAGCAGTCAATTATCCCAATTTATGGATCAAACTAATCCATTAGCGGAGTTAACTAACAAAAGAAGAATGTCAGCTTTAGGACCAGGTGGGCTTAGTCGTGATAGAGCTGGTTTTGAAGTTAGGGATGTCCATCATTCTCATTATGGAAGAATGTGTCCTATTGAGACCCCAGAGGGACCCAATATTGGATTGATAACATCTTTGACAACATATGCAAGAATCAATGAATATGGATTTATAGAAGCACCTTATCGTAAGGTAGAAAAAGGAACAGGAAGAACTACGGGTGAAATCCAATATCTTACAGCAGATGTTGAAGATGAGTTTATTATTGCTCAATCAAATGAAAAATTAACGTCAGATGGGACATTTGTGAATTCTAGGGTTATCGCTAGGGGTAAAAATGGAGTAGTAGATATTTTTCCTAGTGGAGAAATTGATTTTATGGATGTTTCCCCTAAGCAGATTGTTAGTGTAGGAACTGCCATGATTCCATTTTTGGAAAACGATGATGCCAACAGGGCATTAATGGGAGCTAATATGCAGAGACAAGCTGTGCCTTTAATTGAAACGGAATCTCCTATAATAGGAACCGGAATTGAATATAAGGCTGCTAAGGACTCGGGTGCAGTAGTTGTGTCTAAGAGTTCAGGAGTAATTGAAAAGGTTTCTTCTGATGAAATAATTATTAGAAGAGATGAAGATAATCAATTAGAAAAATATAAAATGCTGAAATTTAAGCGTTCCAATCAAGGAACTACTATAAATCAAAAGCCAATAGTGACTAAAGGCGAAAGAGTAGAACGAGATGAAATAATAGCTGATGGACCTAGTACAAATCTTGGGGAAATAGCTTTAGGTAAAAACATCCTAATAGCCTTTATGACTTGGGAAGGGTACAACTTTGAAGACGCTATTTTGATAAATGAATCCCTTGTTGTGGACGATACATTAACATCTGTCCATATTGAAGAATATGAGTCGGATGCTAGGGATACAAAATTAGGGCCAGAAGAAATAACTAGAGATATACCAAATGTCGGAGACGATATGCTTAAGGAGTTAGATGAAAGAGGAATTATAAGAATAGGTGCAGAGGTTAAGGCCGGAGACATTTTAGTTGGTAAAGTTACCCCTAAGGGAGAAACTGAACTTACGGCGGAAGAAAGGCTCCTGCGAGCTATTTTTGGTGAAAAAGCTAGAGAAGTAAGAGATACATCACTTAGGGTTCCTCATGGTGAAGTTGGTATAGTAGTAGATGTGAAGATTTTTTCCAGGGATAACGGCGATGAATTACCACCTGGAGTAAATCAAATGATAAGAGTTTATATAGCTACAAAAAGAAAGATAAATGTTGGAGATAAAATGTGCGGGCGTCATGGAAATAAGGGGGTAGTATCTATGATATTACCAGAAGAAGATATGCCTTATTTACCAGATGGCACTCCCATACAAATTGTTTTAAATCCTTTAGGAGTTCCTTCACGTATGAATCTTGGTCAGGTTTTAGAGGTTCATCTAGGTTTAGCTGCTAAGAAATTAGGTTGGCATGTTGCTACTCCGGTATTTGATGGAGCAAATGAAGATGATATTATAGATGCTTTAAAACAAGCAGGATATCCTGAAAATGGTAAAATTTATTTAAGGGATGGTAGGACAGGGGAAGAGTTTAATAGTCCTGTAACTGTAGGATATATGTATATGCTAAAACTTCATCACCTTGTTGATGATAAGATTCATGCTAGGTCTACGGGACCATATTCTTTGGTTACTCAACAACCATTGGGAGGTAAAGCCCAATTTGGAGGACAAAGATTTGGGGAGATGGAGGTATGGGCATTAAAAGCTTATGGTGCTGCACATACTTTACAAGAAATCTTAACTGTAAAATCCGATGATATTGTAGGTAGAGTAAAGACCTATGAGGCCATAGTCAAGGGAGAAAACATACCAGAACCTGGAATACCAGAATCATTTAAAGTATTAATAAAGGAACTTCAAAGTTTGGCATTAGATATGAAAATATTAAGTGAAGAAAAAGAAGAATTAGCAATTAGAGATGCTGATGATGATGAATTAGCAGATTTAGACATTACAGGAGAGAATTTGGATCAAGATGGTTTATTATCAGATGATGAAACAGTGAAAGAAGGAATAGTAAGAGTAGGTGGAGATATACCTACAGGATTTATATTAGAAGAAGATGATGAAGATTAAGACGATATAGATTAAAGGATTTGCTAAACACGAGACAAAACGTGTTTATGTTGATAAATAATGCATAAATTAATTTATGATGAAGGGAGAGAGTGCTCCTTGTTTGAATTCAATACCTTTGATTCAATTAGAATAGGGCTAGCTTCGCCAGAGAAGATAAGACAATGGTCTAAGGGAGAAGTAAAGAAACCTGAAACGATTAATTATAGAACTTTAAAACCTGAAAAAGAAGGATTGTTTTGTGAGAAGATTTTTGGCCCCACAAAAGATTGGGAATGTCATTGTGGGAAATATAAAAGAGTAAGATATAAAGGTGTAGTTTGTGATAGATGTGGGGTAGAGGTTACAAAATCTAAAGTTAGAAGGGAAAGACTAGGTCATATAGAACTAGCTACTCCTGTTTCTCATATTTGGTATTTCAAAGGAATACCAAGTAGAATGGGTCATTTGTTAGATATATCCCCAAGGTCTTTAGAGAAGATATTGTATTTTGCATCCTATGTAGTAATTGACGGTGGAGATACTCCGCTTACAGAGAAACAACTTTTAACAGAAGGTGAATATAGGGAAGCCTATGAAGAACATGGCAATAAATTTAAGGCTATGATGGGTGCAGAAGCTGTAAAGGAACTTTTAAAAAACATAGACTTAAAGAAAGAATCTGGTGAATTAAGACTTCAATTAAAAAGTGCAACTGGGCAAAAGAGAACTAGAATAACTAGAAGACTTGAAGTTGTTGAAGCTTTTAGAACTTCTGGAAATGATCCTTCATGGATGATATTAGATGCAATACCAGTTATACCACCAGATTTAAGACCTATGGTCCAATTAGATGGTGGAAGATTTGCCACATCAGATTTAAATGATCTTTATAGAAGGGTAATTAATAGAAATAACAGATTAAAAAGATTGCTGGACTTAGGTGCTCCTAATATTATCGTAAGAAACGAAAAGAGGATGCTACAGGAAGCTGTAGATGCTCTAATAGATAATGGTAGAAGGGGTAGGCCAGTTACAGGGCCGGGAAATAGACCTTTAAAATCTTTGTCAGATATGCTGAAGGGTAAGCAAGGTAGGTTTAGGCAGAACCTGCTGGGTAAAAGGGTTGATTATTCAGGACGTTCCGTAATAGTTGTAGGTCCTGAGCTTAAGTTTTACCAATGTGGTATACCTAAAAACATGGCTCTTGAACTGTTTAAGCCTTTTATAATGAAAAAATTAGTAGAAGAAGATTATGCACATAATATAAAATCAGCTAAGAGAATGATAGAAAGAATGAAGCCAGAAGTTTGGGATGTACTTGATGATGTAATCAAGGATCATCCAGTTTTATTAAATAGAGCTCCAACCCTTCATAGGTTGGGAATTCAAGCATTTGAGCCTGTGTTAGTGGAGGGTAAAGCAATAAAATTACATCCTTTGGTATGTACAGCTTATAATGCTGACTTCGATGGTGACCAAATGGCAGTCCATTTACCACTATCTACAGAAGCTCAAGCTGAAGCTAGGCTTCTTATGTTATCTACAAACAACATTCTTGCACCGAAAGACGGAAAGCCAATAACAACTCCAACACAAGATATGGTTTTAGGAGCTTATTATATGACTATAGAAACAGAGGGTGCACATGGAGAGGGTATGGTATTTAAGGACTATGACGAAATGCTTCACGCTTATTATTTAGGACATGTAAGCCTTCATGCTAAAGTCCGAGTTAAGTTTAAATTAGATAAAACAGATAGAGGTAAACTTGTAGAATCTGTTGTAGGTAGATTTATATTTAACGAACATATTCCTCAAGACTTAGGTTTTGTAGACAGGGATATAGACAAGTATTCCCTAGAAGTTGATAAATTAATAAACAGAAAGATATTAGGTAATATTGTTGAAAAATGCTTTAGGAAACATGGCAATGCAGTTACAGCAATAATGCTAGACCATATAAAGGAGTTAGGTTTCCATTATTCCACCATAGGGGCCGTATCTGTTTCAATGGGAGATATTTTTGTTCCTAGTGCTAAGGCCAGTATGCTTGAAAAAGCTGATATAGAAGTGGATAAGTATGAAAAATCTTATCGCAGGGGACTCATTTCAGATGAAGAAAGATATGAAAGAGTTATAGAAGTTTGGAGTAGGACTACAGACGATTTAACGGCAATATTAATGGATGACTTAGATCCTATGAATAATATTTATATAATGTCCTTATCAGGTGCAAGAGGTAGTGTAAACCAAATAAGACAGTTGGCTGGTATGAGGGGTCTTATGGCTTCTGCCTCTGGTAAAACTGTTGAAGTTCCTATAAAGTCTAACTTTAGAGAGGGACTTGATGTATTAGAATTCTTTATTTCTACTCATGGTTCTAGAAAGGGATTAGCAGATACTGCCCTTAGAACTGCAGACTCCGGATATTTAACTAGAAGATTAGTAGATGTGAGTCAGGATATTGTAGTTAGGGATATAGACTGTGGTACAGACCAGTATTTAGAAGTTAAAGATTTCAAAGATGGAAAAGAGATAATAGAAGAATTAGAAGCTAGAATAGAAGGACGATATGCTTTTGAAGATATTAAAAACCCTAAAACTGGGGAACTTATAGTAAAGAGCAATGAAATGATCTCTGAAATTCAGGCAGAAAAGATAAAACTAGTAGGAATTGAGGAAGTTAAAGTGCGTTCAGTACTAGGATGTAAAACTATGCATGGTGTTTGTGCCCATTGCTATGGTAGAAACTTAGCAACTGGGGATGAAGTAAATATAGGTGAAGCAGTAGGTATAATTGCTGCCCAATCTATAGGTGAACCAGGGACACAGCTTACTATGCGTACATTCCATACAGGTGGGGTAGCTGGTGCAGATATAACTCAAGGTTTGCCAAGGGTAGAAGAGTTATTTGAAGCTAGGAAACCAAAGGGTTTAGCTGTTATAAGTGAAAACTCAGGTCTTGTAAGCATAGAAGAGAGCAAAAGGAAAAAAGAGGTCGTTGTCACTTCATCAGATGGAGAATCAAAAAGCTATACTATAGTTTATGGCTCAAGATTGAAGGTAAGACCTGGAGATACTGTAGAATCTGGCGATGAACTAACTGAAGGATCTGTTAATCCTCATGATATCTTAAAGATAAAGGGTATCCAGGGAGTACAAAATTATTTAGTTAAGGAAGTTCAAAGAGTATACAGGTTACAAGGTGTAGATATTAACGATAAACATTTAGAGGTAATTGTAAAACAAATGTTATCTAAGATAAAAGTTGATGAAGCTGGAGATACTGATATGTTACCTGGATCATTAGTAAATACCTATGATTTTGAAAGGAAAAATGCTGATGCTATGAAAAACAATGAGGAGCCAGCACAGGGACAAAGAACATTATTAGGTATAACAAAAGCTTCCTTAGCAACTGATTCTTTTTTATCAGCTGCTAGTTTCCAAGAAACAACTAGAGTTTTAACCCAGTCTGCAATAGAGGGTAAAGAAGATTTCCTTATAGGATTAAAAGAAAATGTTATTATTGGAAATTTAATTCCTGCAGGCACTGGAATGAAGAGGTATAGAAATATAGAAGTTGTTCAAGAGGAAAATATTCAAGTTCTTGAAGAATTAAATATTGACAGTGAAAATAACTGATGATAGAATGTATTAGTGTGCAAAGATGAAGTGAGCTCTGGAAGACAAAAAGATTATGTGGATACAAAGTCCACATAATCTTTAAAGTGTTTAAAGGAGGAGAGAATAATATGATCTCAAAACTTACTACTCACAATAAAATTGTGGGTGTGAAGCAGGTTAAAAGAGCTTTAGAATCCGAGACAGTTGAAGCTGTTTATATTGCTGAGGATGCTGAAACTAAAGTAACCGATGTAATAACAGAAATATGCACAGAAAAGCATGTCCAAGTTTTTTATGTAAATAATATGAAAGAACTAGGGGATGCTTGTGGAATTGATGTTAATGCTGCAGTTGCAGCGTTGATAAAATAATAAATAAAATTAAAAGGAGGTGCCTTAATGCCAACAATTAATCAATTGATTAGAAAAGGCAGAGAAAGAGTTGTATACAAATCTAAATCTCCAGCTTTGGGAGTTAATCTAAACACTTTAAAAAAGAAGAGAACTACTGTTAACTCACCTCAAAAAAGAGGAGTTTGTGTTGCGGTTAGAACTGTTACACCTAAGAAGCCTAATTCAGCTTTAAGAAAAGTAGCTAGGGTTAGACTTACAAATGGTGAAGAAGTTGCAGCATATATTCCAGGAATTGGACACAATCTACAAGAACATAGTGTTGTTCTAATTAGAGGTGGGAGAATAAAAGACCTTCCAGGTGTTAGATACCATATTGTTAGAGGAAGTTTAGATGCTTCTGGCGTTGAAGACAGAATGCAATCTAGATCTAAGTATGGTGCAAAAAAACCAAAAGCAAAGAAATAATAGTGCTAAAAATGCAGGAGTAAAATCCATTTATATATAGAAGCATTTCGGCGCACAACGGTAATTGATTTTACCGGAAACTAGGTAATTAAATTACCGAGTACCAATGAATCTACTTTATATGGTTAAGGAGGGAAGTAAAGTGCCAAGAAAAGGACATGTACCAAAACGAGAAGTAATGCCAGATCCAATTTATGATGATTTAACTGTAACTAAGTTAATTAATGGCATCATGTTAGATGGAAAAAAAGGAATCGCACAAAATATAGTTTATGAAGCATTTGATTATATTAAGGACAAAACACAAGAAGAACCTCTAGAAGTATTTTACAAGGCAATGAATAACATTATGCCAGTATTAGAAGTAAAATCAAGAAGAATAGGTGGTTCGAATTATCAAGTACCTATAGAAGTAAGAACTGAAAGAAGAGAAACTCTAGGTCTTAGATGGCTAATTAGTTATTCAAGACAAAGAGGAGAAAAAACTATGATTGAAAGATTAGCAAAAGAAATCCTAGATGCTTCAAACGGTATGGGATCAAGTGTTAGAAAAAGAGAAGACGTTCACAAAATGGCAGAAGCTAATAAAGCTTTCGCACACTACAGATGGTAACATATCGTTTATATTGTGTGGATGGAGAACGCGAAACAATAATGAAGGAGGAAAAATTGTGCCAAGAGAAATTGCTTTAGAAAAAATAAGAAACATCGGCATAATGGCTCATATTGATGCAGGAAAAACCACCACTACAGAAAGAATTTTATTTTATACTGGAAAGATTCACAAGGTGGGTGAAACCCATGAGGGTGGAGCTCAAATGGATTGGATGCAACAAGAGCAAGAGAGAGGTATTACAATAACCTCTGCAGCGACTACTGCTATGTGGAGAGAACATCGAATAAATGTTATTGACACACCAGGCCATGTTGATTTCACTATGGAAGTTGAGAGATCTTTACGTGTACTTGACGGTGCTGTAGCAGTATTCTGTGCAAAAGGTGGAGTAGAGCCTCAATCTGAGACTGTTTGGAGACAAGCAGATAAATATAATGTGCCCAGATTGGCGTTTGTAAACAAGATGGATATTCTTGGAGCAGACTTTTATGGAACAATAGAAATGGTTAAAGAAAGACTTAAAGCAAATGCAGTTCCTGTACAATTACCAATTGGCAAGGAAGAACATTTTATAGGGGTTGTAGATTTAGTCAATATGAATGCTAGGATATATCATGATGATTTAGGTGAAGACCTTGAAATAACTGAAATACCTGCAGATATGCAAGAATTGGCTGAAGAATATAGGGACAAATTATTAGAAGCTATATCTGAACATGATGAAGATATAATGATGAAATATTTAGAGGGTGAAGAAGTTACTCCTGAGGAAATTATGTCAGCAATTAGAATAGCAACTAATGCTGTTGCCATGACACCAGTTTTCTGTGGTACGGCATACAAAAACAAAGGTGTTCAACCTTTATTAGATGCTATAATTGATTATCTTCCGTCACCACTTGATATATCATCAATCAAGGGTATAGACTTAGATTCAGATAAAGAAGTTGTTAGAAATGCTGCAGATGATGAAGATTTCTCAGCACTAGCATTTAAAATAGTAACAGATCCATTTGTTGGAAAGCTTGCTTACTTCAGAGTTTATTCAGGAAGTTTAAAAGCAGGTTCTTATGTCTATAATTCAAGTAAAGGCAAAAGAGAAAGAATAGGTAGAATACTACTTATGCATGCCAATAAAAGAGAAGAAGTAGATGAAGTATTTGCAGGAGACATTGCAGCTGCTGTAGGACTAAAAGACACATCTACTGGGGATACTCTTTGTGATGAAGACAATCCAGTTTTATTAGAAACTATGGATTTCCCAGAGCCGGTTATTCATGTAGCTATAGAGCCTAAAACTAAGGCTTCTCAGGATAAAATGACTGCAGCATTAGCTAAATTAGCAGAAGAGGATCCTACATTTAGGACATATACAGATGAAGAAACAGGCCAAACAATTATAGCTGGAATGGGTGAATTACACCTTGAAATAATTGTTGATAGGCTTTTAAGAGAATTTAAAGTGGAGGCAAATGTTGGTAATCCACAAGTAGCATACAAAGAATCTATTACTAAAAATGCTGAAGCAGATACAAAATATGCTAGACAATCTGGTGGCCGTGGACAATATGGACACGTAAAAATCAGAATTGAACCACAAGAACCTGGCTTGGGATACGAATTTGTTAACAAGGTTGTTGGGGGAGCGATTCCTAGGGAATATATTAATTCTATAGACCAAGGCATGCAAGAAGCTTTAGAATCCGGCCTTGTTGGTGGATACCAAGTATTAGATTTAAAGGTAACTCTTTATGATGGTTCTTACCATGACGTTGACTCTTCAGAAATGGCATTTAAAATAGCTGGTTCTATGGCTATTAAAGAAGCTATGTCTAGAGCAAACCCTGTATTACTTGAACCTATGATGAAAGTTGAAGTAATCGTACCAGAAGAGTATATGGGTGATGTTATAGGGGATATTAACTCTAGAAGAGGAAAAATGGAAGGTATGGAACTTAGAAATGGAGCACAAGTTATAAACTCTTATGTTCCATTATCCGAAATGTTTGGATATGCTACTGACCTGCGATCCAACAGTCAAGGTCGAGGAATATATACAATGCAATTTGATCATTACGAACATGTGCCAAAAAATATAGTAGAAAAATTAGCAGGAAATAAATAATCTATAAATTAAGGAGGAACAAAAATGGGTAAAGCAAAATTTGAAAGAACGAAACCTCATGTA
>CAZWTU010000038.1:0-14941 GCA_964637035.1 uncultured Tissierellaceae bacterium | reverse complement strand
TTCAAAGTTTCTTACACTATTTAGTTGTCTAGGTTCTGTGCCTCCTCTTTTGAGGCGACTGTTTTAGTATAGCAAATTTTTCATTTGCTGTCAACTACTTTTGTGAAATTCTTTTAATTTCTTTTTAAATTGTATCTTCCAAAATTGTATCTTCCAATTAAGTTCAAATCTACATATATAAAAAGGAATTAATTTAAAACTGCTTTTTTGTTTGAATTTCTTTTGTAGCCAACTTTTAATATGATACAGGGTTTCATTAGTAATGTCAACTCTTATTTTAAAAACCCGTATGATATGGAATAAAGTCCACATTATACGGGTTTAGTAAGATAAATATATATAAATATTTTATAAATTTATAAAATAAGAGTCTTTTCAACTTCTTTTCTTAACTTTTGCAATACCTTTTTTTCAATCCTAGAAACTGTCATTTGAGATATACCTAATACCTTTGCTATGGATACTTGGGTCTTTTTATTAAAATATCGTTCTATCAATATTTGCTTTTCTACATCATTTAACTTTTCCATTGCCTTTAATATAAAGTCAGCATCCTCAATTTTCCCAAAATACAAATCTTCTTCTCCAATAAGATCAGCTAAGTTTATATCATTTTCATCATTATTAGAATTATAACTTAGGTCCAGGGACTGAGGACTATATACCTTACTGGCTTCCATAGCTTCCAATATTTCTTCTTCAGTATGATCAAGATATTCAGCTATATCCTGTATAGTAGGTGATTTTTGTAAAGATTGTGCCAATAACACCTTAGCATTATTTATTTTTTTAGACAACTCCTGGATTCTTCTAGGTACCCTAATTGTCCAGCCCTTATCTCTAAAATGCTTTTTTATCTCTCCTATAATAGTAGGAGTAGCAAAACTAGAAAATTCAAAACCCTTACTTACATCAAATCTATCTACTGCATAAATAAGCCCAACAGATGCAACTTGAAAAATATCATCATATTCTATACCCCTGTTAGCGTATTTTTTAGATAATATCTCTGCTATATAAAGGTGATTTTCTATTAAGACATCCCTTGTTTTTTTATCTCTTGTTTTACCATATAATTCGAATAAATCCTTAATTTCCGATTTGCTTAAGGCTTTTTTTTCCATCATTTTTTTTGCCATTAAATATCAACCTCAATATGTTTAATCATTTCTATTCCCTTATCAGTAAAATTCACCTCATCCATTAATGACTTAATAATTAATAGTCCTAATTCTCTATCTCTTTTTTCCTTTATATTTTCCGGGATAATTTCAAGGGTGTCTGATATTTTAATTGAAAGTTTGTCTTCCTGAATTTCAAATATTATAGATATATCTTCATCATTTTTTGTTATTAAAGAATTTATGCAAGCCTCCCCTAAGCAGACTTTTATATCTTCTATATCATCTATATTTAACAACAAGGTGTTTCCTATGCCAGAAGCAGTAAGCCTTACAATACTAATATATTCAGGTTTTTTAGGTATATATAGATTTATAATATCTTTACTCATCTACTTCACCCCTCATAATAAATAACTTATCCAATTTGGTTATGTCAAATAATTTCCTGATATTTGGTTTTATATTATCTAAATAAATTTTAAATTCCTTCTCTTTAAGGTTCTTTAATATATATATCAATGCTCCTAAGCCTGTACTATCTACATATTCCAAATCAATACAATCTATTAATATATGACTTTCCTTACTTTCAAAAGCATCTAATACAGTTTTCTTAAAATCAGGTGATGTATATATATCTAATTCTCCACTAGGCGTAAAAATCCATTTGTTTTCTTCCTCATTAAATACCATTTGAATATCTAAAGACATAATAAAACCTCCATTTTATGAATATATTACAATTTTATAATAAAAACTAGACAATGTAAAGTAAATAACTAGATAATTTAAAATTCAGGCTAATCTTCCCATGAATTACAGGCTAGATTATTTAAAATCAAGTATATCTAGGAATTAGTTTGAATTATTAAGGATATCTTTGTAATACAAAGATATCCTTAATTATTATACTGTATATTTTGCTACTGAAACTACCCTGTCTTCTTCTTTTATTTTCATTAATGTTACACCTTGAGTCGATCTACCCATTATAGATATATCTTTTGCTATAATCCTGATAATTGTACCATGTAGTGATATCATCATTATTTCATCTTGATCATCTACTACCCTAGCTGTTACAATATCACCAGTCTTATCTCTTATATTATAGGTTATAAGCCCTTTTCCACCTCTAATTTGGGTTTTGTATTCTTTTAAGTCTGTTCTCTTTCCAAATCCACTTTCAGAGATAACTAAGAGTTTTTTGTCTTCCTCAATTAACTCCATGGCCACAACTTCGTCATTTTCATTTAAGTTAATTCCTTTTACCCCCATGGCTGTTCTACCCATAACTCTTACGTCATTTTCATCAAATCTTATTGACATACCTTTTTTAGTTACCAATATTATTTCCTTACTTCCATCTGTCTTCTTAACACCTATCAATTCATCATTATCCCTTAAGCCTATAGCTATAATTCCATTTTTCCTAATGTTTTCATAGCTTTCTAATAAGGTTTTCTTTATAGTACCCGACTTAGTTATAAGGACTAGGTTTTCTTTTGTTGTTTCTTTACCTATAGGTATTATAGCATTGATCCTTTCATCTTTACTTAGGTTCAATAGATTTATTATGGCTGTTCCCCTAGCTTGCCTACTGCCTTCAGGTATTTCATAAGCCTTTAATGAAAACACTTTACCCTTATTAGTAAAGAATAATATATTATCATGGGTAGAAACAATATATAAGTCTTCTACAAAGTCCTCATCCCTGGTAGTTAAGCCAATTATGCCTCTTCCACCCCTTCTTTGGGTTTTATAAGTATATTCTGGTGTTCTCTTAATATATCCATAATGAGTTAATGTAATTACAACATCTTCCTCTTCTATCATATCTTCCATATTTATTTCATCTGGTGAAGGTAATATTCTAGTTCTTCTTAAATCACCATGTTTCTCTTTTATTTCACTTATTTCTGTTTTTATTATTTCATATTTTAATCTTTCACTGGCTAATATTTCTTTAAATCTATTAATCTCTTTTATTAATTCTTCATATTCAATATCCAGTTTTTCACGCTCTAAGCCTGTTAACCTCTTAAGCCTCATATCTAATATAGCTTGAGATTGTATATCTGATAGGCCAAAGTTTTCCATTAGCTTATCTTTTGCCACTGCATCATTTTCACTGGCCCTTATTATTCTTATTATTTCATCTATATTGTCTAAGGCTATTCTTAAACCTTCTACAATATGAGCTCTGGCTTCTGCCTTATTTAAATCAAATTGGGTTCTTCTTGTTATTATTTCTTTTTGATGGCCTATATAATAAGTTAACATTTGTTTTAAATTAAGTACCCTTGGTTCACCATCCACTAGGGCTAGCATTATAACACCAAAAGTTGTCTGCATCTGAGTATATTTATATAAATTGTTTAATACTACATTTGCATTGGTGTCCCTTTTTAACTCTATTACTATTCTCATGCCTTCTCTATCAGATTCATCTCTTAAATCGGAAATACCTTCTATCTTTTTATCCCTAACATGATCTGCTATTTTTTGTATTAATCTAGATTTATTAACCTGATAGGGTAATTCAGTTACTAAAATTCTTTGTCTTCCTCTATCCATTTCTTCAATCTCAGCAAATGCTCG
This sequence comes from uncultured Tissierellaceae bacterium, assembly GCA_964637035.1. Classification (GTDB taxonomy): domain Bacteria; phylum Bacillota; class Clostridia; order Tissierellales; family Tissierellaceae; genus CAZMMV01. The sequence goes on along the minus strand of CAZWTU010000038.1, from coordinate 11,216 downwards.
TACCCTTATCTTCCCCCTACCAGTCTTATAAGCAGAGTCTATAGCATCTTTTCCCATAATATGAGCCCCAGTAGGAAAGTCAGGACCCTTTATTACTGTCATTAAATCATCTATTGTGGAATCAGGATTATCTAACAACATTACAACACCATCTATGACCTCATTTAAATTATGAGGCGGTATGTTTGTAGCCATTCCTACTGCTATACCTGAAGATCCATTAACCATTAAATTTGGAAATCGACTTGGTAAAACTACCGGCTCTTTTAATCTCTCATCAAAATTCAACCTATAGTCAACTGTATCTTTTCCTATATCTCTTAAAAGCTCCATTGAAAGCTTAGTCATCCTAGCTTCCGTATAACGCATGGCAGCAGCGCTATCCCCATCTATGGATCCAAAGTTACCATGCCCATCCACCAAAGGATATCTTGTATTAAAGTCCTGTGCTAACCTTACCATTGCCTCGTATACTGAACTATCACCATGAGGATGGTACTTACCTAGTACATCCCCTACTACCCTTGCAGACTTACTGTATTGCTTGTCAGGACTCATCCCAAGTTCATTCATTGCATATATTATTCTTCTATGAACAGGTTTTAAACCATCACGCACATCAGGCAAAGCCCTACTCATTATTACACTCATAGCATAATCTAAGTAAGATGTTTTCATTTCATCTTCTATATCAATATCTATTATTTTATCAAAGTTTTCATCCATATTTCCACCTCCTAAATATCTATATTCTTAGCAAATTTAGCATTTGTTTCTATAAACTCTCTTCTTGGCTCAACCTTATCCCCCATTAATGTGGTGAATATCTCATCAGCAGCCACAGCATCGTCTATATTAACTTTTAAAAGAATTCTACTTTCTGGGTTCATAGTAGTATCCCATAATTGTTCAGGATTCATTTCCCCTAGACCCTTATATCTCTGTAAGTTATAATTTTTATTATCAAATTCCTCTAATAAGACCTTATCTAGTTCTTTATCACTGTAAGCATAGTGTTCCTTTCTTCCCCTAGAAATTTTATATAAAGGTGGTTGAGCTATATATACATGACCTTCTTCTATTAATTCCCTCATATATCTAAAGAAAAATGTTAAAAGTAAAGTCCTAATATGGGCTCCATCCACATCCGCATCCGTCATTATTATAATCTTTCCATATCTTAATTTTTCTATATCAAACTCATCACCTATGCTTGTTCCAAAGGCAGTGATTAATGCCTTTATTTCATCAAAACCTAGAATTCTATCAAGTCTAGCTTTTTCAACATTCATAATCTTACCTTTCAAAGGCAGGATTGCTTGGAATTTTTTATCTCGGCCTTGCTTTGCACTTCCTCCAGCCGAGTCACCTTCCACTATATATATTTCAGTATTCTCAACACCAGAATTTTGACAATCAGCTAATTTGCCAGGAAGGGTTGTATTTTCTAATATACTCTTTCTCCTAGTTAAATCTCTGGCCTTTCTAGCTGCTTCTCTAGCCCTTTGTGAGGATACTGCTTTTTCTAATATTATTTTTCCAACCTTAGGGTTTTCTTCCAGGTATACACTTATATTATCATAGGTTGATGTTTCAACTATACCTCTCATCTCACTATTACCTAATTTACTTTTTGTTTGTCCTTCAAATTGAGGATCCATTAATTTAACTGATAGAATACCAGTAAGTCCCTCACGAACATCATCACCACTAAGATTTGTATCCTTTTCTTTTATAAAATTATACTTTCGACCGTAATCATTTATAACCCTAGTTAAAGCAGTTCTAAGGCCTGACAAATGTGTACCACCTTCAGGTGTATTTATATTATTTGCAAAGGTAAATACATTTTCAGAATATCCATCTGTATACTGTAAAGCAAGTTCTACAGTAGCCCCATCCCTTTCAGCTTCAAAATAGATTATATCTTTTTGTATAGGTGTTTTATTCTTATTTACATATTCTACAAAGGACTTTATTCCACCTTCATAATAAAACTCCTCATATTTATCATCTCTTTTGTCTTCTATAATCAATCTTACTGCCTTATTTAAAAATGCCATTTCTCTAAATCTCTTTTTTAGCGTATCAAATTCAAATTCAATACTCTCAAATATTTCTGCATCTGGTTTGAAATGAATAGTTGTACCTGTTTCCTTAGAATCGCCTACTATTTCTAATTCAGTTGTTGCAAGTCCTCTTGCAAATTTTTGCATATACTCCTTATTATTTCTTCTAACTTTTACTACAAGCCATTCTGATAGTGCATTAACTACAGAAACCCCTACCCCATGTAAACCACCGGATACTTTATAGGCACCAGCATTAAATTTACCACCTGCATGTAATATGGTTAATACTGTTTCTACAGTGGATTTTCCAGTTTGAGGGTGTTCCTCAACTGGGATACCACTACCATTGTCTATTATCTCAACTGAATTATCTTCTAAAATAGTAACTCTAATTGTGTCACATATTCCAGCCAAGGCTTCGTCAATACCATTGTCAACTACTTCATAAACTAAGTGATGAAGCCCACTAAGCCCTGTACTTCCTATATACATACCAGGCCTTTTTCTTACTGGTTCCAATCCTTCTAGCACTTGAATATCGTCAGCAGTATAATGTCTATTATTTCCATTTACTTCGTTTTTACCTTTAGGCATTCTATATCCTCCAATCAATTCAATTATTGTATATTTAAATATTTCTATTAACTAATGCTTTTGAAGATATATTCGATGTATATACCATTGTTTTATGATCATTTGCCACTACTATATATGTTTTTGTATACTGGTTTATATTTCCCACTATACAATCATCTTCTATTAACTTATTAATAAAACCTATTGATTTTTTACTTGCTTCCGTAGATTTTCTATCTAATATTGCCACTATATCCTTTTTATATATATAATTATTATTTCCTATATGAATAATCATGTCCTTTCTCCAATCTATCTCAAATTTCCACCTTCTATATAAAACAAGGATTTTTCCATATTATCCAGCTCTTTTATGTCTATTGCATCAGTTACCGTTATTAAAGTTTGCATATCCTTAAAGGATTGAATTAAATATTTTCTCCTTTCTTCATCTAGTTCAGAAAATACATCATCCAAAAGTAATACTGGATAGATCTTTCTTTGTTGTTTTATAAGTTCCACCTCAGCCAGTTTAATAGATAAAACTACAGACCTTTGTTGACCCTGAGAACCATAAATCTTTAAGTCCTTACCATTTATCTCCATATCTATGTCATCTCTATGGGGTCCAAATTCAGTAGAACCAGTATCCAAATCCTTATGGGTATTCTTTTGTAAGTCACTTAAGTACTTGTTTTCAATATCTTCTTTTGACCCCTCCATACTTATATTTGTAAGATATCTTAATTGTAAATCCTCCCTGGATAGGGTAATTTTTTTATGAATTACATTGGCTATCTTTGATAACTCTGATACATACTTACTTCTCTCTAGGGCAATCTCACTACCCAGCTTTACCAACTGTAAATCAAAAATTTCCAGGACATTACTTACATCCTTATTAAACCTACTAGTCTTAAGTATATTATTCCTTTGAAATAAAACCTGCCTATATCTATTAACATTATATCTATATAAAGGTTTTATTTGGGAAATCTCCATATTTAAAAAGTTTCTTCTCTCCTGGGGCCCATCTTTAACCAATTTTAGATCATCAGGTGAAAAGATCACTATATTTAGTCCACTATATAATTCCTTATAGTTTTTTAATTCTGTCTTATTTACCCTAATTATTTTAGTCTTATTCCTATCCATTTTTATTTCAATGAATTTTTCAAAATCACCAACCGTTATATCAGCCCCAACATAGGCCTGGTCTTTATTAAAATTAATTATTTCCCTATCCCTATTTGTCCTAAAGGATTTCCCCGTAGCACAAAGATATATTGATTCTAATAAATTGGTTTTTCCTTGGGCATTTTTCCCTATAAAAACATTTATATTTTTATTTAGAACTATGTTTAAGCTATCATAGTTTCTATAATTAATAAGTCTAAGTTTATTTACATGCAAAAAAAACACCCCTTAAGGCAAGTAATATTATATCACAATAAATGATCCATATCCTTTAATTTCAATTATATCATCTATTCTTAACTTTTTACCTCTTTTAGTACAAATTTCATTATTTACTAGTACATCTTCCTGGCTAATAAGGATTTTTGCTTGACCACCTGTTTGCACTACCCCTGCAAATTTCAAAAATTGATCTAACTTTATAAAATCACTTTCAATTTTAATTTTTTCCATTTTATCTCTCCTAATAATCATCTTGAGCTAAACGTACTGGTAAAACTAAATAAGTGTAATTTTCATCTACTAAAGGCTTTATAATACAAGGATTTAAGCTTCCCATGAAATTTAATTCTATTTCATCATCATCCATTAGTTTTATCCCCTCTAGTATATATCTGGAATTAAAGGCTATATTTATTTCTTCCCCACTTACACTAGCAAATACCTTTTCATTTACATTTCCTATTTCAGAATTAGACCGTATTTCTATTTTATCCCCTTCAATAATTAATTTTACTAAATTAGCTTTTTCCTCTTTTGCTAAAAGGGATGCTCTCTCTAGACTTTGCTGAAGTTGTGTTTTGTTTATTATTACAGATGTTTTATGTTCATCCCTAATAATTTCCCTATAATTGAAAAATTGTCCTTCTAAAAGTCTTGAATAAATAACTGTTTCACCTATATTGAATATAACATGCCTAGGTGCAACTGCTATTTTAAATGTTTCCTCAGATTCATCTAAAATTTTATTGACCTCATTTAAAGCCCTTCCTGGAATTATAATTTTTATATCTTTATCTGATTCAATAGGTAGCTTTCTAAGAGCTAGTCTATAACCATCTAATGCTACAAATGAAATATAGCCATTTGTTAATTCTAATAGCACCCCAGATAAAGAGGGTCTTGTTTCATCCTGAATTGTAGCAAATACACTTTGCCTTATTGCATTTTTAAATAAGTCTTTTTGAATTATAAAATTATCCTGTTCTAATATTATAGGTAGGTCTGGGTATTCCTTGGCAGAATTCCCTAATATATTAAACTCTGAATTTTCACATTTTATATTTACATTATTATCCTTTACACTTATATATATAGGTGCATTAGGAAGTTTTTTTATCATATCACCAAAAAGTTTAGAATCAATAACTATTGATCCTTCCTCTTCTATTTCACAATCTACATAAGTTTCTATACTTATTTCTAAATCAGTACCCGTTAATTTTAATTTACCATTTATAGTTTCTATAAGTATTCCATCTAATATTTGTAAGGTAGTTCTTCCAGAGATTCCTTTTTGTGCAATATTTATATGTTTTGATAATTCTCTTTGTTCGATTTTAATTTTCATTGTAAGCCTCCTTTTTTTTTCCTAGAGATAGAAAGAATATAGTAATATATAGTAGTAATAGTAGTAGTACATGTTATTATGTGGAAAACATATTGCAATTAGAAAACTTGGTTATTTAATAGACTTAATAACATGTGGATAAGTTTCCTAACTATTAAAAGTTACTAACATAATAATATTTATAATTCCTCCAAATCTTTTACTATATCCTCTATTTTCCTTCTGAAATTTTCGCTCTCTTCTAATTCCTTTGATATTTTATCATAAGCATGAATAACCGTAGTATGGTCTCTTCCACCATATTCGTCCCCTATTTTAGGTAATGATAGATCAGTTAGCTCCCTGGTAAGATACATTGCAATCTGTCTTGGATAGGCAATAGCCCTAGTTCTTTTCTTAGAAGAAAAATCATCCATCTTTATATTAAAGTTTTTAGATACAACATCCTTAATCAAGTTAACAGTTATTTCTTTTGGTTTACTTGTAGATAAAATATCCTTAAGTGCTTCTTCTGCTAATTCTTCATTTACTTCTGTATTAGTTAGGGAAGCATAAGCTACAACCCTTATAAGTGCACCTTCTAACTCTCTAATGTTTGATTGAATTTTTGTTGCTATATAAAGCATTACTTTATCATCAACTGCTATATTTTCTATTTTAGCTTTTTTCCTAAGTATTGCGATCCTAGTCTCTAAATCTGGGGGTTGGATATCTGTAGTTAAACCCCATTCAAACCTGGAAACAAGCCTATCCTCCAAAGTAGGAATTTTTTTAGGTGGCCTATCACTAGATATTATAATTTGTTTATTAGACTCATGTAAGGCGTTAAATGTATGGAAAAATTCCTCCTGTGTTCCTTCTTTTCCTTCAATAAATTGTATATCATCTATTAAAAGTACATCAACATTCCTATATTTGTTTCTAAATTCTTCATTTCTATATTCCCTAATGGAATTTATAAGTTCATTTGTAAATTTTTCTGAAGAAACATAGACTACCTTAGAATTAGGATTTTGGCTTAGTATGTAATGGCCAATAGCATGCATTAAATGTGTCTTTCCAAGTCCAACTCCCCCATATAGAAATAGTGGATTATATGTTTGTGCTGGTGCTTCAGCAACTGCTAAAGAGGCTGCATGGGCAAGTCTATTACTATTCCCAATTACAAAACTATCAAAAGTATATTTAGGATTTAGTTGGGCTCTCTTATTATTACCATTCATGTTTTGATTAGTAGTTTGTCCATTATTTATATATTGTTCTTCCCCAGGTATAATAAAATGAATATTAAAGTCTTGCTCTGTAACCTGGGTAAAGGCATTTTTAATAAGATTTAAATATCTTCCTTCTAAAATTCCCTTTGTAAAATCATTAGGAGCAGTAAGTATAACTTTTTCGTCTGAAATACTAACTGGTTCAATTGTTTTTAACCAAGTATTAAAACTAACTTCAGTTAATTCAACTTTAATCAATTTTAAAACTTCAGCCCAAATATTATCTAAACTGGATGACATTTCTATACCTCACTTTCTAAAAAATATTTTAAATAGAAAAAAATAAACTAAATTTTTAAAGTTATAAACATAGTTATCAACAGGTAATCACTAGATATAAGGATTAAAAAATATTAGTTTAGTAAAAATATATGTGTATAAATTCTTAGTAAAATGTTAATAAATCTGAATAATAGTGATAAATATAATTATTAACATAAATATATTAACAAGTCATGTGGATAAGAAATGTGTATATCACTGCAATTGAATAGATAGATTGTTAAAAAAATACTTACTTATACACATTTTATCCACAGTATGTGCATAAGTAAAAATTGTTGATTTCTTTTTCTAACTATTCACATGTCCTATTATAATATCAAAAATATGACTTTTTTACAATGACTTATCCACAAGTTTATAAAAATTGTAGATAAAATTATTTTTAAAGCTTTTATTTATACTTCTTGACATATAAGTCTCTAGTAAATATAATCAATAGTAGTGTTTATTATTATACTTGATAACTCTATATTATTTTATAAATTTCTGAAACAAATATTGAAGGAGGTGTTTTTAATGAAAAGAACTTATCAACCGAAGAGAAGACAAAGAAGTAAGGAACATGGATTTAGAAAAAGAATGAAAACTAAGGCAGGTAGAGCAATAATTAAAAGAAGGAAAAAAAGAGGAAGGAAGAAGTTAACTGCATAGGCTGCTTTTTAAGTAGCCTTTTTTATAATAGGTATGTTAGGGGCAATAAAATGGATAAAATGTATAGATTGAGAAGTAATGTGGAGTTTAAGAAAGTCTATAAATATGGTAAAAACTATTGGAATAGAAATTTGATCCTTTATGTTAATAAAAATGATTTAGGATATACAAGGGTAGGATATTCTATTACAAAAAAGATAGGAAATAGTGTTGAAAGAAATCGAATAAGAAGACAGATGAAGGAAATTTATAGGCTGAAATTCAATTTGATTAAAAATAATTACGATTTAATTTTCATACCTAAAAAAAATGTAGTGGATCTTCCTTATGATAAATTAGAGAGTGCTATGATCCATATCATGAAATTGGCAAAATTACTTTAAAGAGAAAGTGAATTAAATGGCTAAGATAGCTATAATTTTTATAAAATTTTACCAAAGATTTATATCTAAATATATTTTTACTGGTAATAATTGCAGATTTTACCCTACCTGTTCCCAGTACTCCATCGAGGCGTATAAAAAATATGGTTTTATTAAGGGAACTATTTTAACCATTAAAAGAATACTTAGGTGTAATCCTTTTAATCCAGGTGGGTATGATCCGCTTAAATGAATAGGAGGTTTAGTGATATGATGAATTTTCTAGGTAATATACTAGGAGGTCTTCTTAAATTTGTTTATGATGTTGTATCAAATATTGGGGTGGAACCAGAACAATTTTCCTTTTATGCTATGGCAATCATAATAACAACTATAATATTTAAATTACTTCTTTTACCCATTGGTTTAAGTACAACCAAGAATCAAAAGAAAATGAGTGAGATACAACCTAAGATGAAAGCTATACAAGATAAATATAAAAATGATCCTCAAACCATGCAAATAAAAATGTCTGAATTATATAAGGAAGAAAAATACAATCCAGCATCCAGTTGTTTGCCGCTTTTAATTCAACTTCCTATTATTTTTGCTTTTTTTAAAGTAATGCGGGAACCTGCAACATTTGTATTTAAAACACCAGGTGTGTATGAATCAATAAATAAAGCATTTTTATGGATACCAAATTTAGAAATGGCAGATCATATAATGTGGGGACTACCATTATTAGCAGGATTAACTACTTTTTTACAAAGTAAAACAATGGCACAACCCGCTGGAGATGAAAGTCAACAGTCTACAATGAAAATGATGAATATGTTTTTGCCAGTAATGATATTTTTTTCAGCTAGGGCATTTCCAGCAGGACTTGCATTATATTGGGTCTTAAGTAATGTCTTTACAATTATTCAACAATTAATTTCAAATAGGTCTTTAGGTAATATCAAGGAGGAGAAGTAAAGTCATGAAATCCGTTGTGAAAGTATCAAAGACTGTGGATGAGGCAATTAAAGAGGCTTTATTAGAATTGAATGCTAAAGAAGAAGATGTTGAAATAGAAATAATCGATGAAGCAAGTAAGGGATTTCTTGGATTAATAGGGTCTAAAGATGCTAAAGTAAAGGTATCAGTAGTCTATGATCCTAAGGAAATTGCAGATGTTTTTTTAACTAAAGTACTAAGTTCTATGAATGTTGATGCAGTCAATATTATTGAAAGAAAAGATGACAAACTATTTATAGATATTACGGATATATGCCCTGCAGATAAGGGAATAGTAATAGGTAAGAGAGGTAACACTCTTGATGCTATTCAATATTTACTTAATTTAACTGTTAATAGAAATAGGGATACTTATATTAAGGTCATAATTGATATCGAAGGATATAGGGACAAGAGGGAACAAACCCTAATCAGATTGGCCAATAAAATGGCTGAAAAGACCAAGTACACTAAAAGGCCAATTAAGCTTGAGCCTATGAATCCTTATGAAAGAAGAATTATACATTTTGCACTCCAGAAAGTCCAGGGAGTTACCACTTACAGTGAAGGAAACGAACCATATAGAAGAGTAGTAATACAATCTAAATAAAACTAAGAACCCAGTGAAAAACTGGGTTTTTATGACCTAACACAGCGAATTTCTGTAAATTGATGGTAGATCAAACGCAATGAGCACCAGATTCATGAAAAGTCACTTTTCTGTCATCCCGAGTGAAACGAGGGATCTTATATGTATTGAAAAGACTAGTTACTTGTCTAGGATCTGAATGACAAACAATTAAATTGAATCTTTTTTATTTATTTCGATTTGGGCTTGTGTGATATAATATAGGATAGAGGTGAAAATAATGACTATAGCTGCTATTTCAACAGCTGTTGGCGAAGCTGGAATAGGAATTGTTAGAATAAGTGGGAAAAATTCTTTAAATATTGCTAACAAAATATTTAAGGGGAATAAAGTAGAAAGTATAGACGAAAGTTTAAGCAGAAAATTAACATACGGTCATATAGTAAACAAGGATAATGATGAAATAATAGATGAAGTTTTAATAGCTTATATGAAGGGTCCCAATACTTATACTAGGGAAGATATGGTTGAGATTTATTGTCATGGTGGTATTATTTCCGTTAGAAAAGTCTTAGAACTAGTATTAAACAAAGGGGCAAGAATGGCAGAAGCAGGAGAATTTACAAAGAGGGCCTTTTTAAATGGAAGGCTTGATTTATCCCAAGCTGAAGCTGTTATGGACATGATAAGGGCAAAAACAGATAAAAGTTTTCAAGCATCCTTAGATCAATTAGAAGGTTCCTTATCAACAAAGATAAATGAAATTAGAAATATACTTTTGGATATGGTAGCCCATGTTGAAGTTTCCATAGATTTTCCAGAAGATGACATAGAAGAAGTAACTTACGAAGATTTAGAAATAAAGGCTAAAAGAGTAAGAGATGAAATTGAAATATTATTATCTACAGCAGATAGGGGTAAAATATTAAGAGAAGGACTAAATACTGTAATATTAGGCAAGCCAAATGTTGGGAAATCATCCCTACTAAATGCAGTATTAAGAGAGAATCGGGCTATAGTTACTAATATTCCTGGAACAACAAGGGATATAATAGAAGAATATATAAATATAGATGGTATTCCTCTTAAAATCATAGATACAGCTGGTATTAGAATTACAGATGATGAAGTAGAAAAAATTGGAGTAAATAGGGCTAAAGAAACCATAAGGAATGCAGATTTAATTATTGCAGTTTTTGATGGTTCCCAGGAATTATCTGAAGATGATCATGAGATAATAAATTTAATTAAGGAAAATAAAGCCATAGTACTTTTAAATAAAACTGATTTGAAAACAGTCTTAGATGAAGACTTGTTGAGAACTCTTATAGGGGATAAGCCATTAATTACAACATCCATTAAATCTGGGATAGGGGTGGATCTAATGGAAGAAAAGATTAAGAGTATGTTTTATGGTGGACAAATTCAAACAAGTAATGATACAACTATAACAAATATTAGACATAAGGATTTGCTAGTCAAGGCCTTAGAAAACATTAAACAGGCATTGGAAGATATAAGGATGAATGTACCAATTGACTGCATAGAAATAGACCTAAAAAATTGCTGGGAAAATCTAGGTGGTATATCTGGAGATACAATAGAGGAAGATATTCTAGACAAGATATTCTCTGAGTTTTG
>CAZWTU010000037.1:0-15123 GCA_964637035.1 uncultured Tissierellaceae bacterium | reverse complement strand
GGCGTTTTTTCCAGCTATGGCTAAAGATTCGGCATCATTTGAATCTATAATGGATAGTATCCCAAAAGAAATGTTACAAGCTATAGGTATAAGACAAGGTCTATCTTTAGCCAGATTAATGGGATTCTTTACACTGACATTTGCAATGATGCAACTTGCCATAGCCATACAAAGTGCAAACTATGGATTTTCCATTCTGTCAGAAGAAGAACGAGAACTTACTGGTGATTTTTTAATGAGTAAACCAGTATCTAGAAGTAGAATATATTTTAGCAAGCTTTTTGCAGCTTTATTAAGTCTTTTTATTACATCTATTGCTGTAGGTATAAGTTCCTTTATAGCACTCAAATTGTTTAATGCAGGCGATAGCTATGAGATATTACATATGTTTAAACTAATCCTAACAGTACCTATTTTCCAGCTAGTATTTTTAAGTTTAGGCATGTTTATTTCCTTATTATTTAAAAAAGTGAGATCTGTTTTGAGTCTTTCCATGGGTTTAGCCATTGGTCTGTATGTTGTTAACTCAGTTAGGGGAATACTTAATAGTGATGTTTTAGGATACATTACTCCTTTTTATTATTTTGAACCAGGACTTATCTTAATAGATGGGGTATATGATTTAAGATTATTTGGTATAGCAATTGGAATAATAATTTTATCTTTAGTAAGTAGTTATTTACTATATAAGAAAAGAGATATACATTCGCTTTAGGAGGTGTGTAGGATGAATATTGTTAAAAGAGAATTACAATCAAATTTAAAATCCATGATTATTTGGGGTTTTGCAATTGCATTTTTAGTGACTGTATGGATGATAGAATACGAATCATTTGCTGGAAATCCTGCAATAGATGATTTCATGGCTGCAATGCCACAAGGTATGCTTGCTGCATTAGGAATGCAAGACCTTACTCTTGGCAGTTTAAACGGATTTGTAGGCTCTATTTCCCTTTATCTTTATCTATTACTTGGAATTCAGGCTGTTCTTTTAGGTTCTTCTATTATTTCAAAAGAAGAAAGAGACCGTACTGGTGAATATTTATTTTCATTACCTATTTCTAGGTCAAAGGTAATAGTAGGTAAAACTATATCAGCTATTGTAAATTTAGCCATATTAAATATCATAACTTTGATTTCTATGATTCTAAGTACAATGACCTATGATAAAGAAGAAAACTTTTATCGTTTTATAGGGGTAACTTTTGTATCTTTATTTATAATTCAAATGATTTTCTTAAGCATTGGAATGTTTGTGTCCGCAGTAAACAAAAGACACAAAAAATCTGGCAACATATCTGTTGGAATATTGATGATTACATTTCTTATATCATCACTTATAAATATGGTAGATAGGGTTGATTTTCTTAAATATATAACACCATTTAAATATTTTGAGGCTTCTTATATATTAAATAAAATGAGCTTAGAACCTATTTTTATAGTTATTTCTATTTTGATAATAGTAGGTGGAATAGGTGGAACACTTATTTTCTATCCTAAAAGAGACCTTTATATATAAGAAAAATATATTTATCAATATTTTAGAAAAATGTAGATTATATTCAATTAAAAACATATCAAAAAAGCCCCCTTATTGGTATCAGATTTTTTCTGTGTTTAATCTGTCTACCATAAGGGGAGCATATTATTAATTCTAAACATTATTTTAATCTAATTTAAAATTAAATCCCTGATTCCTTATGACATTGGCTAGTTTAACTCTTTTTTCATTTGGATTTTTAAGAGCACCTACTACTTGTTTGCTAAAAGAATCTAAGGGCTTAGAAGTATTCCTAAGATCATAATATTTTTCCATTTCCCTATCGTATTGTTCAATAGAGTCTAAATAATTGTCTTGGATTTTATACTTGTTTTCAAAAACCTTAAGTGATAAATCCATTCTAGGTTTTAGTGCTGGATCTTGATTAGGATGTCCAAATCCCATACCTACTATTGGGAATGTAAGCTCTGGCAGTTCCAATATCTCTATTATTTTAGCAGAATCATTTAGTATACTACCAAAATAAACTGCCCCCATACCTAGGGATTCAATGGCCACAGTCATATTTTGAGCAGCTAATACCCCATCCGTAAAACCTTGGAAGAACCTATCCATATCTCTCCTTGCGTCTAAAACCTCCCCTTGTTCCTCTGATATTTTAGCATTTCTAAAAGCATCTACTATAAATATCAAAAGTTCTGGTGCGTCCGCTGCATAGTCCTGGTTACAAACTTTTGCTATTTCTTGTTTTTTAGCCTTGTCAGTGACTCTAATTATACTATAGGATTGCATTGCAACACTTGAAGCCGTTCGATTAGCTACTTGAAACAATGTATTAAGTACTTCGTCTGTAATAGGTGTGTCTTTAAACTGTCTAATAGTCCTGTGGCTTAGTTGGGTTTCTATGGTCTTATTCAAAAAACTCATCCTCCTTTATATTATTTTCTATATTATACTTACCACAATTTCTGTTTATAAAACAAGATAAGGGTATTTATATTTTATTGTAATATAATTATTTTAAATATATAATATATTTACTAGATATAATAAATATATTTAAATAAATCAAGTAATTATAAATCGATAAAATGCAAATATATAGGGAGTGTAAGTTTATGAGAAGAAAAGATAGAATGATGAGTCAAGAATTTGCCATGGAAGTAATAGATAAGTCACGATATGGTCTTATATCAATGATAGACCAGTACAATAATCCTTATGGAATTCCTATTTCTATTGTAAGGGATGGAAATCTGCTTTATTTTCATTCAGCAATGGGTGGAAAAAAGGTAAATATATTTGTAGAAAACCCTAAAGTTAGTGTAGCATTTGTCGGTGAAACAAAAATCCCGGAAAATCTTACTAAAGAAGAACTTGATCAAATAGTAAAGGATAGGTCAAAAGCAGTACTACTTATTAGCAGTGTATTTACCACTGAATTTGAATCAACAATTGTGGCAGGTCAAGTAGAATTAGTAGAAGATGAAAATGAAAAGCTCAAGGCCATGAAACTCATATGTGAGAAATATACACCTGCAAAGATGGAATATTTCAATATGGCAATTAAAGCTGGATTAAGTAGGGCTAATGTATATAAAATAAAGATAGAAGAGATTTCTTCCAAAAGAAAGAAATATGATACAGCTGGTAAGGAAATGAAATGGGAAAGAATGGTGTAGTTTGGATAATTTAAAAGAAAAGTTTGTTGATATCAACATTAAGGCTTATAATATAGGAAAGGATTCCACATAGTTATATCCTTAGAATGATACTTAAAATAAAATTGTAAAGGAGAATGAAAATATGACTAAAAACTTATTTAGAAATGAATTATCTGAATTACAACCTTATGTACCAGGAAAGCCAATAGAGGAGGTACAGGCAGAATATGGCTTGGATTCTGTTGTTAAATTAGCATCTAATGAAAACCAATTGGGGCCGTCTCCAAAGGCTATAGAAGCTGTAAGAGCTGAATTGGAAAATATAAATATTTATCCAGATGCTGGGGCTATGGAATTGAGACATGAACTAGCGGAAAAATACGGACTTAGTTATGAAAATATAGTTGTTGGCAATGGGGGAGAGCAGATTTTACAAGTAATTGCTCAAACTTTTATAAATCCTGGTGATGAAGCTATTATGGCTAAAACTACCTTTGGTATATACGGAAACAGTGTAGCTCATATGGGTGGAATACCAGTAAAGATTCCACTAAAGGATTATAAACATGATTTCAAGGCTTTTGTTGAAAACATAAACGAAAAAACAAAAATAATATATGTATGTAATCCAAATAATCCAATACCTAATATAATGACAAAAGGCGATATTAATTACCTTGTGGATAATGTTCCAGAAGATGTTGTTATTATGATTGATGAAGCTTATTATGATTTTGCCATAGTGAATGAAGATTATCCGGAAACTTTAGAAATATTAAAGAAAAGACCAAATACTGTCATTCTAAGAACCTTTTCAAAAGTTACTGGCATTGCAGGTCTACGTGTAGGTTTTGCACTTACTTCCAAAGAAGTTGCTAGAGAAATGAGCAAAGTTAAGGGAGTATTTAATGTGAATAAACTTGCTCAAGCTGGAGCCTTAGGAGCTTTGAAAGACCAAGAACATATTGATAAAACTGTTGAACTAAACTATAAATCTGTAGATATGATGGAAAGATTTTTTGAAAGCTTAGGATTTGAATATGTGAAATCCAATGCAAACTTTACATGGGTAAATATCAATAGGAATTCAAAAGAAGTATTTGAAAAGTTAATGGAAAGAGGCGTTATAATAAGACCAGGATACCTATGGGGCTGGGACAATTGGCTAAGAATTAGTACGGGAACCATAGAGCAAACAGAGATATTTATCAGGGCGTTAAAAGCAATAGTTAAATAGTAGGAACTATGACTAATAAGTTCAATTAATATAAATCCTGTATAAATAATCTTAAAGGAAATTGATATATTTATATAATATATCAATTTCCTTATTTTTTAAGTTATATTAAATTATATCTTTTTATATCTTTATAAGTTTTAAAAATTCCATAATTTTAATATCTCTATATTTAACTTTCTATTCCATTTTAAACTTAACATCTCCAGAAGTAGTTTGTATTTCCATACTATTTTCTCCATTACCTACTAGTCCTTCAAACTTCTTACCTCCACCTAGATTATTTATATCAACAGTCATAGGAAATTGATTTTTAAAGTTTCCACTAGTAGATGAACCGTTAATGGTGTAACTGGCATCCTTAGAAAAATTAATATAAATATCTCCAGAGACACTTGCTATTTTAACGTCTTTATCATTTTCCTTATTATCCAGTTCAATATCACCTGAAGTTGATTTTATTTCCATTTTACCAGAAGAATCATCAACTTCGATGTCTCCAGAGGTGGTAACTATCTTGAAAATATCTGATTTTATCTCATCTATTTCAATATCTCCTGAGCTAGATTGTAAATCTACTTGATTTAATGTAAATTCTTCTATATCAATATCAGAAGAGGTTCCTGAAGCCTGGATATTCCCATGGTAATCCTTAGGTATAAATACTTTCAAAATCATATTTGAATTAGTGACTGTATAGCTGGTTGAATCCCTGTCAGCTAATTTGATTTCTATTTCATCAATCATTTTATTTATTTCTAATTCTGGGGCTGTGTTAGCCTTCATTTCGCCTTGGTAAATAACTTTAATATCTTTTCTATCTTCAGAGATTATTTCTATATCTACAAATGTAGAAAATATACTTATATTTTCCTTGTTATCCAATTCTATAAATCTTTCTTCATCAAAGTTAAACCATTCTAGATCATTTCTAAAATTAAACCAATTGTTTTTGCCAATATTTACTTTAGTTTTATTTCCATCATCTACTTTTATACCATCCCATCCTATGGAGATTTTTTCTTTGTCATTAACGACTTTTATGCCATCCCAACTAATACTAACATGGTTATTTCCATCTTTCACCTCTAGTCCCTTAGAACCAATATTTACACCCTTACTATTTCCTATGTTGATAATGTCATTAGTTGTATTAAAATTTCTAAAGCTTAAGTTGTCATTATATCTTAGGGATAAAGCACTTATTCCAAAGGATATCAATACAATACCTATTAAAATATAGACTAAACGCTTTGTATTCATTTATTTAACCTCCTGTCCATTAATTAAATTAAGATTCCATCTTCCATATCTAACTGTAAGTTGAATAAATAATTTTGATAAATAAGTTGCTAATATTAACCCAAGTATACCTAGGGCTATAAATCCGATGCCAAGACTTAGTGATGTTAAGATATGGGGCGCTGGTATTGGAGTAAGTAATACAAGTGGAGAACCAATGAAAGCAAAAAAACCTCCGATTATAAATCCTATACCTATAACAAAGACTGCCAATAGAAGACCAACAATGGCTAAAAATGGACCTAAGACAATTACCAAATTAAAAAATATTAACAATAATCCAATTAGCAATCTTCTTGTATTATCATTGGTATTATGATTGTCAGCTCTAGTAGTATCATCACGATAATTTCCCCTATAAGTTTTTGCAATCTCCCTAGGCATACCCAATTCATTTGATATTTCCTCTTCAGTCTTACCCTTAGATATGCCTATATGAAAATGCTCTTCATAATCAGATAATATATCCACTACTTCGCCTTCAGGAAAACCTTGTAAGTATCTTTCTAGTTGAAACAAATATTCCCTTTTATTCATAAAATATCACCTCTTAAAATATTATTTACCCCATCGATGAAAGTTTCCCATTCTACTTCTAAATCACTATAACTTTCCCTGCCCCGGTCAGTTAGTTTATAGTATTTTCTAGGAGGACCTTCTGTGGACTCCTGTAAATAACTAGTTACATACCCTTCTTTTCTAAACTTTCTAAGCAAGGGATAGATTGTTCCCTCAGAAATACTTATAAAATTTGAGATATGCTCAACTAATTCATAACCGTAATAATCTTTTCTATCTAGCAAGGAAAGAACACAGAGTTCTAAGACTCCTTTTTTAAATTGAATATTCATAGGCTTCTCTCCCTAATTATTTTATTAGCTATAATATATCATATGCTACCTTTTAATGCAAGGTACTAAAATAAAAAAATTCTAATGTCCAATTTAAGACATTAGAAACTTAGTTCTTCCCTATGGACCCCCACGCTTAATATAATTCCTATGCAAATTAAATTAGATAATTGAAAAGTTCCTCCATGGCTCATAAAAGGTAATGGTATTCCAGTCATTGGCATTAAACCAATGGTCATGCCAATATTCTCCCAGATATGAAATACAAACATGCCTGCAAATCCAACTATCATAAGAGAACCAAATAAATCATTTGACTTTTTAGCTATACTAATAAATCTATTAATTAGTATAAGATATAGGAACATGAGCCCAGCTCCCCCTATAAATCCTAGTTCTTCTACTATAACAGAAAATATAAAATCTGTTTGTTTTTCAGGTATATAGTTAAATTGGGTTTGTACTCCTTGGTACAGACCCCTACCAAATATCTTACCTGAGCCAATGGCAATTTTACCTTGTATGGCTTGATAACCAGTGCCTAAAGGATCCCTTTCAGGTTCTAAAAAATCAAAAAACCGATTTTTTTGATAAACATCTAGCTTAAACCATAATACAGGCAAGCTAAGAAGTCCTATTCCAAGGGCATAAAGAAAATATCTAAACTTTACACCTGCTATAAATAGCATTACAGCTATAAAGAAAATAAAAACCATGGCAGTACCAGCATCTGGTTGCAAAAGTATAAGTATTACTGGTAAAAAAGCAAATGCTAATATTTTAAGTAAAGTAAAGGGGTCATTTATAGTTTCTTTGTTGCTATCTATAAATTTAGCTAAGGATATAATTAGGCCTATCTTTACAAATTCTGCCGGCTGAAATATTATAGGCCCTATTTCAAGCCAAGAATCAGCCCCCCATTGGTCCCCGCCTATTCCCCAAATCAATACAGCTATTAAAAGCAAATTCGATATTACATATATGGGTATGTAAATTTTTCCCAAAAATTGATAATCCAATAATACTAGTACAACAATAGCTAACATGCCTATGGCTGTTGCAATGGCTTGGGTTTT
Organism: uncultured Tissierellaceae bacterium; assembly: GCA_964637035.1. Taxonomy (GTDB): domain Bacteria; phylum Bacillota; class Clostridia; order Tissierellales; family Tissierellaceae; genus CAZMMV01. Next base: position 7,489 of record CAZWTU010000037.1, on the reverse strand, counting down.
TACAAAACGCATAGAACCATAGCTTAGAGTGGCACTTTTTATCATTAGTAGGCCAAAACCACACAGTACTAATGTTGTAAAAAACAATATATAGTCAAATTTTTTATAGGCTTTTTTCTTAAGATTAAACAATTGTATACTCCTTTCCAAAGACTCTTAAATTTAATTATAACATATTTAAATAACTATAAGTAGTTAAAAAACAATGACAATATGGTATAGTTATATATGGGTGGTAATTATCCCCAATTTGGAAACAATAAATATAATAGAAGGATACAAAAATAAAAATAAAATTTCGAAAAACCATATAAGTAAGAAAGGAATATAGATGAGTGATTTAAAACAATTTATAATAGATAAATCTAGAAGTTTAAGTATAGACATATGCAAATTTACAGACTGTGAGACTTTAATGAATTTAAAGGATTATTTGATCTATAGACAAGGTAATAATTTGCAAACAAGTTTTGAAGAAAAAGATTTAATGAAGAGGTTAGATCCTAGGTTAACTTTAGAACATTGTGGGTCAATTATAGTTTTAGCCTTATCTTATAATGTTGATTTTAATGAAAAACCTGATTATCCTTTAAGAGGTAGATTATCAAAATCTTCCTGGGGACTAGATTATCATTGGGTTTTAAAGGAAAAAATTCAAGATCTTATTGAAGCAATAAAAGAAGAAACAAGCTTTGAGTATAAGTACTTTGTAGATACAGGACCTTTAATAGAAAGAGAATTGGCAAAAAGAGCTGGGCTAGGATATTATGGAAAGAATTGTTCTATAATAAATGATGAATATGGTTCCTTTATATTTTTAGGATATATATTGACAGATTTATCTATAAAACCTGATAAACCTGTGGGGGAAAAATGTGGAGACTGTAGATTATGTATAGATGCTTGTCCTACGGGGGCCTTGGAACAGGCATATAAATTAAATCCTAAGAAATGTATATCATATTTAACACAAACTAAGGATGACATATCCATTGAGTTGAGAAAAAAAATGGGAATTAAAATATATGGTTGCGATACTTGTCAATTAGTTTGTCCTAAGAATAAAGACATAAAGAAATCTGCAAATACTGAGTTTGTCCCTAAGTTGACTAAGGGATATATGAATATAGAAGAACTTCTTAGTATTTCTAATAAGGAATTTAAGAAAAAGTATGGTGAAATGGCGGGAAGTTGGAGAGGGAAAACAGTTTTAAAGAGAAACGCTATAATAGCTTTAGGCAACATGAAATCTATGGAAAACATAGGGATTTTAATAAAAGAATTAAAGGATTCTAATCCTATAATAAGAAAATATGCACAATGGGCAATTGTAAATATTTTTTTGTAAAATTGTCCAATCTTATATAGAATTATGTTATAATGTGTTTACTGGAGAAAATTTAAGGAGGAATAAACGTGGGAAATGTACATGAATTAAAATTTTTAAAAGATAATATACAAGAATTAAAAGATGATGGGGTTTATAGAAAAATTCCAGTACTTGAAGGAGCTAATCAATCAGAAGTTGTTTTGAATGGCAAAAAGGTTATTAACTTATCCTCAAATAACTATTTAGGATTTGCAAACCATCCAAGACTTAAAAAGGCTGCTATAGAAGCAGTAGAAAAATACGGTGCAGGTTCAGGAGCAGTAAGAACTATAATTGGGAATATGGATATTCATGAAGACTTAGAAGAATTACTAGCTAAATTTAAAAAAGATGAAAGAGCATTTTTATATCAATCAGCTTTTAACTGTAATATTGGAACAATAGCAGCTATTACAGATGGAGAAGATATAATCTTATCAGATGAATTAAATCACGCTTCAATAATAGATGGAAGTAGATTATCAAGAGCTAAAAAGGGAATTTATAAGCACTCTGATATGGACAGTTTAGAACAAATTTTAAAAGAATCAAGAGATAAATATAAAAACATACTAATTATTACAGACGGCGTATTTTCTATGGATGGAGATATAGCTAAATTACCTGAAATAGTAGAATTAGCAGAAAAATATGAAGCTATGACATATGTAGACGATTCACATGGTTCAGGAGTATTAGGTGAAAGTGGAAGGGGTACAGTAGATCACTTTGGCTTACATGGTAGAATAGATTTTTCAATGGGTTGTCTATCAAAGGCAATTGGGGTAATAGGAGGATATGTTTCTGGTACTGACGCTATGTACGAATGGCTAAGTCACAGAGCAAGACCATCACTATTTTCTACATCACTACCTCCAGCAGCAGTAGGAGCAGTATCTGAAGCAATAACTATGCTAATGGAATCAACAGAATACACAGATAAACTTTGGGAAAACGCAAAATATTGGAAATCTAAAGTAGGTTCCCTAGGATATAACACAGGACACAGTGAAACACCAATCACTCCAGTAATCATAGGAGATGAAGCAAAAACTATGGAATTCAGTAGAAAACTATTAGAAAATGGTGTGTTTGCATCAGCAATAGTATTCCCAACAGTACCAAAAGGAACAGGAAGGGTAAGATGCATGGTAACAGCTGAACATACTGAAGAGCAATTAGATAGAGCTGCTAAAGCTTTTGAAAAAGTTGGCAAGGAAATGAATATATTAAAATAAGTGAATATATGAAAATTTAATAATAGGGGCTAAGGCCCCTATTATTTTGTATAAAAATGGTATAATATATATATTATGATAGAAAAAGGTGATAGAATGATAGTAGGTAGATGTTCTTTAAAATTAATGATATATGAATCCTATTCATTAAAAGATAAACGTCAAGTTTTAAAGAGCATAATAGAAAGAACTAAATCTAGGTTTAATGTATCAATAGCTGAGGTTGATTTAAATGATAAGTGGAAAAGTGCAGTTATTGGATTTGCTTGTGTGACTAAGGATACTAATCATGCTAATCAAATCATTTCAAAGGTCATAAGCTTTATAGACCAAGACGGTAGAGTAGAAATATTAGAAGAAAATATAGAAATATTGTAGGTGATAGAATGAAGAAGACATTGTCAAAGGAAGAAACTAAGATTGTAATTCAAAAACTTTTACAAAGGTTTCCAGATGCAAAGGCTGAGTTAGACCATGAGAATACCTTTGAATTACTAATAGCAACAATATTATCAGCCCAATGTACAGATGTTAGGGTTAATAAAATTACTGGAGAATTATTTGAAGATCTTAAAACTCCGGAAGATTATATAAAACTTTCCCAAAATGAGCTAGGGGAAAGAATTAGAACATGTGGAATGTATAATACTAAAAGCAAGAATATCTTGGCAACATGTAATTTATTAATCAATGAATTTGATGGACAAGTACCAGGCACCCTTGAAGAGCTAATTACATTGCCAGGTGTAGGAAGAAAGACAGCTAATGTTGTATTGTCTAATGCATTTGATGTTCCTGCAATTGCTGTAGACACCCATGTGTTTAGGGTAGCCAATAGGATAGGAATTGCTAATAGTCCTAATGTGCTTGGCACCGAAAATCAGCTAATGGAGAAAATAGAGAAAGATATGTGGTCAAAGGGCCATCATTTATTTATATTCCACGGAAGGAGAATTTGCAAGGCTAGAAGGCCATTATGTGATGAATGTCCTATAACTGAACATTGCATATATTATAAGAATGAAATAAAAAAGTAGAAAGAAGGTGTTGTTTTTATGAAAGATGATTTAGTTTGCTCTTTGGATATAGGAACTAGAACTATTATTGGATTAGTAGGAAAATACACAGAGGATGAAAAATTCAAAGTAATAGCATATGCCATAAAAGAACACAAAAAAAGAAACATGTACGATGGGCAAATCCATGACATTGAAGGTGTAGCTACAACTGTTAAAGAAATAATAAGGGAATTAGAAGAAAAAATTAAAGTTAAGATTACAGTAGTCTCTATTGCCGCAGCTGGTAGGGCTCTTCAAACTCAAAGAAAAATGGTAGAAAAACAAATTGAAAATTCCGTAGAAATATCTAGAAGACAAGTTGATGCACTAGAACTTGAAGCAGTTCAGAAGGCACAAGAACTAGTAAATGGGGATGAAAAGAAAAATCTAAGGTATTACAATATAGGTTATTCTGTAGTTAATTATTTTTTAGAAGATAATAAAATGGATTCCTTAATTGGCCACAAAGGTGGAAGCATAGGGGTAGAATTATTGGCTACTTTTTTACCACAGGTAGTTATAGAAAGCCTTTATTCTGTAATATCTAAAGTAGGACTAGAAATAGCTAGTATTACCCTAGAGCCTATTGCAGCTATAAATGTTGCTATAAAAAAGGAACTAAGGTTACTTAACTTAGCCCTAGTAGATATAGGTGCTGGGACTTCAGATATTGCTATAACAAGTTCTGGTGAAATATCCTACTATGGAATGACCCAACTTGCTGGGGATGAAATAACAGAAAGACTAGCTGAAGCTTACCTATTAGATTTTAATACTAGCGAAAAATTAAAGATAGGCTTAAGTGAAAAGGCTGAACATGAATTTACAGATGTAGTTGGTATATCCCATAAGCTAACTACTTCAGAGATTGTTGATAATATAATAGATGTAATAGACGAAGTTTCTCAGGAAATAACGGATAAGATTATTGACTACAATGGAAAACCACCTAATGCAGTGTTTCTAATAGGTGGAAGTAGCCAAATGCCTATGTTAAAGGAAAAGATAGCTGACAAATTGGGTTTACCAAGAGAAAGGGTATCCATTAGAGACACTTCTTTTGTTAGGGATGTTGAGGGTATAGAAGACCTAACTGGGCCAGATATGATAACCCCTATAGGGATTGCTTTAGAGGGTCTAGGGGATAAATATAAAAACTTTTTAAAAATTGTATTTAATGGTGAAGAAGTCCGGATATTTAATACAGAAAACATTAAGGTTTCAGATATACTAATCCTTACTGGATATAATCCTAGAAAATTAATGCCAAATTTATCAAATAAGTTTATATACTATATAAATGGAAAGAAAAGGACAATATTAGGAGAAGTTGGTAGTCAACCTGAGATTTTTGTTAATGGAGTACAGGGAAGTTTAAAGACCGAGTTAAAAGATGAAGACATAATAGAAATAACTGAAAGTAAGACTATACCAATAGAAGCTCCAAATCTTTATGATATAGTTGGACAATCTAAGGATTTAAAATTTAATGGGAAGACATTTAATTTAATAAAAAATATAAGGGTAAATCATAGGCTAGTAGAAGAAAATATAAAGCTAGAATCAGAAGATAATATTAAGATTGATGAAATAAGAACTTTAATAGAATTTTTAAATTACTATAATATAGATAAAAATAATAAGAAGTTTTATATAAATAATATGAAAGTTAATACAAATGAAAAAGTTAAAAAGGGAGATTATATAAAAAGTATATGGCAAGATACTCTTAGTGGAGAGTCCAATAACAATGAGGAAGGCAATTTAATAAAACTTATAATAAACAATGAGGAAAAAGAAATATCCTACACAAAAGATAAATTTATTTTTGTAGATATCTTTGACTATATAGATTTTGATTTATCAAGGTTACAAGGAACACTTTGTTTAAAGATAAATGGGAGACCCGCTGAGTATATGGAGGAGTTAAAGGATGGAGATAATATAAAAGTTGTATGGGAATAAATTAGTCTACATAACAAGTAAATATTTATAGAAAGGTAGGATTTTAATTGAGTGAACCAAAGGAATTATATGATAAAGAAGTAGATTGTCCAGTTTGTAGCAATGAATTTAAAACAAAGAAGGTTAGGACATCTAGGTTAAGACTATTAAAAAGGGATGGGGATTTTTTAAGTTATTATAATATTGAAAACCCCTTAAAATATAATATATTTGTATGTCCTGATTGTGGTTATGCAAATTATGAAAATAAATTTCACGAGATAAATAATGCAGAAATAAATTTAGTTAAGGAAAACATTTCACCTAAATGGAAAAAAAGAGATTTCGGAGGAGTAAGAAATCCTGAAAAGGCCATAGAAACCTATAAGTTGGCATTAATAAATTCTACTACTATAGGTTGTAGTAAACTCCAAATTGGGAATATATGCTTAAATTTAGCCTGGCTATATAGAATGATAGAAGACAGTGAAGAAAAGAGATTTCTTACCCTAGCAAGGGATAATTTTATAGGTGCTTATAATACTGAGTCCTTGGCAGGGACTAACACTGATGATGGGAAGTTATCTTATTTAATAGGAGAATTATCTAGAAGAATAGGGGATAAGGAAAAAGCTTTATCTTGGTTCAATACATCCTTGGGCTTAGAATCAACAAGGATGAATCCTGCAATTGATGCCTTAGTAAGGGAACAATGGAGACTTACAAGGGATTATTAGACAATAAGGATAAGCCTTGCTGCAAGATTTATATCATGGACAATATATAACTGTAAGACTTGAATGTCTTACTTTAATATGATATTATTGATACCACAAATAGAATATAATTATAGGTTTTCCATATTATTATGGAAATTAAAAGGGAAAGTGGTTAGATGCCACTACAGCCCCGCTACTGTAAATGGGTACGAAACCAACAAACAACCACTGGGAAACTGGGAAGGTGTTGGGATTAGGAGGAACCATAAGTCAGGATATCTGCCTATATATTTGCCTCGGAGGGAGGGATGAGATATACATAAACTTATCCTTTTATAAATAACAAAGGCATAAGTTTTTTTGTTGCAAAAAATTATTTAAAAACATTAGGAGGAAAACATGAAAAACTTTAAAAGGGTAGGATTATATTTATTACTGGCATTACTTGTAGTGTCATTAATAGCTTGTGCACCAAAGGATGAAGATATGCAGGAATCAAATAATGATGTCAACCAAAATCGAGGTGATGATGTAGAAGATAATGATGGAGATAAAGAAGATGAGATGCCACAATTTCCAATAGAGATTGAAGATAATTTTGGAAACAAAGTAACAATAGAGGAAGAACCAACTAAGATTGTTTCTTTAGATCCAAGCAATACTGAAACATTATTTGCTTTAGGATTAGGGGACAAGGTTATAGGGGTATCAAGTAATTGCAATTACCCTGAACAAGCTACAACAAAAGAGGTAGTTGGTGACTACGAAGGTACAAATTTAGAGAGGATTGTAGAACTTGAACCAGATATAGTTCTAGTATACGGTGGTGGTGATGAAGACGATAATAAAATATTGAGAAATGCAGGTATAAAAGTATTAGGATTTATGCCCGAAACAATAGATGGTGTTGTAAATAGCATTAAAATTATTGGGAAGGCAACGGGAAGCAATCAACAAGCAGATGAGCTTATAAAATCAATGATGGCGAAAAAAGATGAAATAGTGAATGCTGTAAAGGGACAAGAAGAAGTGAAGGTGTTTTATGAAATATGGCACGATCCATTAATGGGGGCGGGAAAAGGCTCCTTTATGGACGAGTTGATCAGCTTATCCGGTGGTAAGAATATAGCTGAGGATGCAGATGGAGCTTATCCTCAATAT
>CAZWTU010000036.1:12456-15244 GCA_964637035.1 uncultured Tissierellaceae bacterium | reverse complement strand
AAATAATAATAGATAAGGAAAACAAAGAAGTCCTAAGAAATGAACTAGATAAAATAAACTTTATATACAAGCAAGTACTGGTACTCTTTTATTTCGAGGAATTCTCTATTAAGGAAATCAGTGAAATACTAGATGAGAAGGAAGGTACTATAAAAAGCAAGTTATCAAGGGGCAGAAGGATATTAAGGGAAAGTCTAGAGAGGGGAGGAAAATTCAATGAATTATAAAGATAATATGGGTGAGGAAATCAAAAACATCTTTGAAGATGGAACAAAGGATCTAAAACTATCTAGTAAAACCATAGATAATATAATGGCATCCAGACAAATAGGATTGAGAGAAAAAATAAGCAACTTTTTAAATAAGGAAATTCAAGTCCCATTAGCTCCTGCCATAATAGGATTTGTATTAATATTAGGCATCAGCATATTTCCTAAGGATTTTCCTACTAGTGAAAATGTAGAAATAATAAATATTAATGGGTCACAAATTATAATGACAAATGGCAAAGAGGTGAGCAGAAAATGAAATTAAAGATAAAGGTTAAAACACTAATAGGATTAATAGTTGGAACTTTAGTTTTAATCCTGGTAATAGTACCCCTGGGAAATTTAAGGATAGGAATATATTTAAATGGAAAGGGATCAGACAAATCACAAGCATTTTTCAAGAACTACATGGCTAGCCCTATAAAACTAAATGAAAAGCAAGGTCTTTATGAGTATGGAAATAGCCTAGTAGATGGCTTTGAAAAATATAAAATTTCTTTTAGTGGATGGGGTGGCGGTGGAAGGGCAAGACCAGAAAATATGGAAGATGCAATGGAATTATTTGAACAAGTATTAGAAAAGGATAAGAAAAATAATTATGAAGGCCACTATTCCACACAATCCTATTCCAAATTATTGGATACAAGTATAGCTACTCTAGATATGGATAGGTTGTTTTATTGGATAGAGTGGGGAAGAGATAAGGAAAATCAGGAAATAAATCATATGAGTCAGCTTTATGAAGCCTATTATTATTTTGTAAAAAAAGATTATATAGGGGCAAAAGAAATACTAGATTATTATGATAAAGAAGGATTAGGAACAAAATATTATCATTTAATGGGAGATATTCAACTTCGCCTAGGCAATATAGAAGAGGCCAAGGAATATTATAATGGTGTATATGAAAGGGGTCCTTGGATAATGAAACCCTACTTTGGAGGAAGTGATTTATATATAAATGAGGATGATATTGAGACTTATATAGATAAATCTAAGGGCGACTATACAATTAAAGGAAAGGTAAGCTATAATGGCCAAGGGTTGCCTTTTGTAGAGGTCTATGTCAGTGATAATATAGGAGCTTTTAGAATGGGAGGAGAAAAACCAGATGCTATAACAGATGAAAATGGTGAATTTGAAACCCTGGGCCTTAAACAAGGGGTTTATGATATAGCTATAAGTATTCATCCTTCTCAAGTATATAATAGGGTGTTTTTAAAAAAAGACATAAGGTCTATTGAATTAAATAAGGATATGGAATATGACTTTGATTTTGTGGCACCAATAGAAATCAATGATCCTAAGGAAAGATTGCTAATAAAAGATGGAGAAGGTATTAATATATCTTGGGATGAAGTGAAGGGAGCTGACTATTATAAGGTGGAATCTTTAGTATTTTCTAATCCAAAGGAAAAAACAGGCTCATGGTATAGTATGCCATTCAAGGATGAAAATGGGGATGAAAAGATAAGGGATAATAGTATGATTTTAAATATAGAAAATTCAAGAAAAACCATGGGTGGATATACTTCTAGTGGAGAAGAAGGGATAGTTGATGCAACAGGAATACTCGGTTCCTTTATTCCACAAGTAGAATACCCTTTAATAGTTAATGCCTATGACAAGGAAGACAATCAAATATCTAGTAGCCTTACTTTAATAAGTGATTACAAAGATATAATTAGTGTGGAAGTAGATGGCGGTCTAAGTAAAGGAGAAAAGTTTATATTAGATATGAAATATGAAAAAGCTATTTCACACTACCAAGAAAGGCTAATTGAAAATCCAAAGGATAAAGAGGCCCTATTTTATTTAACGAGAATTTACAGCATAGGGTGGAAGGTGGAAGAAAGAAATCTTATAAAGGCACTTAAATATGCTGAAGTATATGATAGGGAATACAAAGATCATAATCTTTCTTTAGAAGTGGTAAGTTTTATGGGTAATAAGGAAATGAGAAAAAACAAGGAAAAGGTAAGAGAAATACTAGAAGGGGTTCCTGAAAATCAAAGAGATACAAATTATTATCGTGATATGGCTAACTATTATTTAATAGAAGAAGATTATGAAAAGGCCAGAGAAAACTATGATAAAATGACGGATTATAAAAGCTCTGATATAGTTTATATAGATATGTATTTAGGCCATTATGAAAAGGCAATATCCACACTAGAAAATGGAGAATTGTATATAGTGCAAATGAATACAGGAAAGCTAATAGAAGGTTTAAAAGCCATGGATAATATATCTGAAGAAGATAAAGACCTATTTGAGAGATTGTTAAAGAGTAGATTAGACAATAATCTTAATTTAAAGGAAGAACGGGAATTATACCGTAATACCCTTAAGTCAGTAAATAGCAAGGAGTTAAAAGGGATATTAAAAGAAATAGCTAAAGAAGCCTATTGGTAAAAGATATAGATAATGAAAAAGCTTGGGAAAGTAGGTCTTTATAGGGGGAAAAGTATTATGAAAATGCTAAAAAAACTTTTAGCTATGCTTACGATTTCTATAAG
>CAZWTU010000036.1:0-12356 GCA_964637035.1 uncultured Tissierellaceae bacterium | reverse complement strand
AAAGTATTATGAAAATGCTAAAAAAACTTTTAGCTATGCTTACGATTTCTATAAGCATATTCATTGGCTAAAGCTCAAGTATAAAGGAAAAGAAGCACCAATAACCATTGACCAAGCATTACATCAAACAAGTGGCATATCTCCTAGAACTATAAATAAGATTCCAATTTCAAACGAGGATAGTGCTCTTGAAGATACTGTTAGGACATTGATTGGACTAGAACTCGATAGTGACCCAGGTAAGATCTTTCAATATGCTACTATAAATTATGATATTTTAGGATTAATTATTGAAAAAGTAACAGGAGACACATATGAAAACTATATGGAACAAGCTATTTTAAAACCCATGGGATTGAATAATACCTACCTATTCAGAGATGAATCTATAAACCACCGAATAGCTAATGGTTATAAAATGGGATTTTTAAAAGCAAGATTATATGAAGCCCCAATATATAGGGGTAATAAACCGGCAGGATATATTATATCTAATGGTGAGGATATGGCAAAATGGCTTAAAATCCAAATGGGGACTATGGATGAATTGAATTTTGATAAAGACATAATTAGCAAGTCTCATGATGCCAATAAGATTCTTGATGCAAGGGCTAATGAAATTCTATATGCTGGGGGCTGGTATCTGGAAGGAAATGGGCAGATTTATCATGACGGAATGAATCCTAACTATTCTTCTTATATAAGATTTAATAAGAAAGAAAAGATTGGCCTTGCTGTCTTAAGTAATATAAGCTCAAACCATGTTTCAAATATAGGACTAGGGATTAATGGAATATTACATGGAGAATATGTCAGAAAAAATATAAGGGATTTTAACAAATACCTAGATATATTAGCTGTTGTTATAATAGTTATTTGTGGTTTTATAATTATAGGAACTTTATTTCTTATAATAAGAATATTGTTAGATATATTTAGAGGGCAAAGGTATTTTAAATTTAAAGGCTCAAAATGTAGTATCAAACTTATCTTTTCCTTGGTGTTTATCTTGGGGTTAAGTTATTGTATATATTTACTAGGAAAAGTCTTACAGGTTTCAGGGCCGGTCATCTTTGTATGGAGGCCAAGTAGTCTTAGAATAGGACTCTACTCCTTATATGTAACCATTTGCTTTGTATATCTATATTTTATACTTGCATATTTTTTTAAAAAGTTATAATTATATCTTATAATGTGATATAATAATTCTATCACAGGTCATGGGGTTGACCTTAACCGCGTAAAGCTAATAACTCCTACAAAAGGGCATATCTATGTCCTTTTGTAGGAGTTAATTTTATTTTAGGAGGGATTATATGGCAACTAGTTTAGCAATCATAACATTATTTGGACTTTTATCAAATTGGTTATTTGGAAAACTTAAACTTCCAGGCTTGCTAGGTATGATAATAGTTGGAGTCCTAATAGGCCCCTATGGTTTTAATCTACTAAGTGAAGAAATCTTATTGGTATCAGGGGATTTAAGAAAAATAGCTTTAATAGTTATTCTTCTTAGGGCAGGGTTGGGAATAAAGAAAGAAGATCTTAAAGAAGTAGGTAGGCCAGCAATTAATTTAAGTTTTATCCCAGGCTTACTGGAAGGATTTACAATCGCATATGTATCTATGAGGTTACTCGATTTTACATTTATACAGGGAGGAATATTAGGATTTATAATAGCAGCTGTATCTCCAGCAGTAATAGTGCCTTCAATGCTTGATTTCATAGAAAAGGGAATTGGAAAAGAAAAGAACATTCCTACCCTAATATTGGCAGGAGCTTCTATAGATGATGTATTTGCAATCACTATATTTTCTGCATTTTTAGGAATGTATGGTGGCCTACAGGTAAAGATACTAGCAAAAATATTTACCATACCACTTTCTATTATTCTAGGTATAATAGCTGGGGCAATAATAGGCTTAATATTAATTCAATTATTTAAAAAGTTTCCTATCAGGGACACTAAGAAAATGCTTTATATACTTGGGTCAGCAATACTATTAACAAGATTAGAAACAATGATTAAATCAAAAATAGAAATAGCAGGACTTTTAGGAGTAATGGCAATAGGATTTATAATCTTTGAAAAGATGCCTGAAGTAGGACAAAGGATGTCTTCTAAGTTCAACAAGGTCTGGGTATTTGCAGAGATATTACTCTTTGTATTAGTAGGGGCCCAGGTAAATGTGGTCCTAGCTCTTGATGCAGGTAGCAAGGGAGTCCTCCTAATAGCCATAGGCCTACTTGCTAGAAGTTTAGGGGTAGTATTATCTCTTATAGGAAGTGAATTGAATAAGAAAGAGAGATTATTTTGTGTATTGGCCTATATCCCCAAGGCTACTGTGCAAGCAGCAATAGGAGCAATCCCACTATCAATGGGTGTAGAATCCGGAGACCTGATACTTTCCTTATCTGTATTAGCTATTATAGTAACTGCCCCCCTTGGTGCCATAGCTATTAAGGCAAGTGGACACAGATTGATGGAGTCATAGGCTCTATATTAATCAATTTGCATAAATACTTGCAGAATCTGATATCCTAGTAAAACAATAAGATTCATTGAATTAAATAAAGATATGAAATCCCTGGAAGTTCTGGCAAATCAGAACTTCCAGGGATTTCATTTATAAACCCCCTTTACATTCTCTATGCCATTATATAACACCCTAGAGTTACATAATAACATAGGGACTAAACAGATATTATATTTGGAATCTAGTGGTGATTTATTATGTAACAATTCTTAGTTAAAAAAATACACTGGTAGTATATGTATAAATCAATAATTGAGGAGTGATTAAATGTTATCTATGAGTAAGTTTATTAGGGGGTCTTTAGATCTTCACCTTTTCTTCGGTAGGATTATGAAAGAGCATGCATTTTTTTTACAAGCCAGTTTTACACAAAAAGACATTAGATATATTGAACATGCAAACAAATTGAGAATGGATCTGGATAAATTATTATTAGATGTTGTTAATTTATCAAACGGTGTGGCAAGTCCCCGTGTTATTAAATCAGGTGAAGTAGTTACAGAATATACCCTACGAGCTGAAGAGGTTTCTTCTAATTATACAGGTATCAAAATTCCAACAGAGATAACAAAAAAAGAAATGAAGCTAGTAGGTGGGGATTCTAATATAAACGATCCCAAGCTTGAATCTGAAGTTGAGTTAATTAATAAAAGGGCAATAGATTTGGTAACAGAGTTGATAGAATTTAAGGTTGATATATTAAACAACGTATTTGCTTGTAAGATGTTTACACTGAACTACCCTCTATTAATTGATCATATTTTAAGGGAAGCAAACTTATACCTGAGTATGATTAATCGTCTACAATCTAGGCAAGATATTAATATTGAAAGGGATATATATGGTCAACAGTTATTCTGGAATAGAATAATGGCAGAGCATTCCTTATTTATTAGGGGTCTACTAGATCCAACTGAAAACGAATTAATTAATGTAAATAATGATTTTGCTAATGAATTTGAAGGTTTAATTATTGAAGTAGTTGAAGCTATAAATAAGACATTACCAATTGAAGAAGTTACTAAAGATAGTCTTGAAGCAACAAAGAAAATACGTGACTTTAATATCCAAGCAACAGTAGGATTAACAGATTGTAAGATATTATCAATCATAATACCTTTATTAGCAGACCATGCACTAAGAGAATCAAATCATTTTCTTAGTTTGTTAGAAAAGTTTACAGAAATGGAATAAATACAGAAGTAAACCCTGATTAGCCCTGTAATTAATGGAATAAGGAGGAGTTATTAATGTCTGAAAAGATAATGTGTGAAGATGGAAGTTTTGAAGATGAAATCCATAGATACATAGGTCAAACAGTAACCATATTTACAACAAGCGGAGGACAATCAGGTAATGGATTTACAGGAGTTATATTATCCGTAAATAGAAGCTTTGTAAGATTGATTACTCGGATAGGGACAGCTCCACAATCCCCATTAGGTGATACTTATAATGAATACGAATCCTATCCAGGCCAAGGAAATAATAATAAAGAACTTTCAGTTGGTTCTGTGACAGATATTCCAATAGATAAGATATCAGCATTTGTGCACAATGCAGTTTAATGAACACTTATATACTATGTTCTGCGAATATCCTTTCTTTTAGGAATTTCTAAGATGTATTCAACTTATAGGTAACTATCAAATTGTTTAAGCATAGAATATAATAACTTAATTTAGAGGAGGTTTTAATAAAATGAAATATGAAAATGACGATGCAATGGTAGGGTTTGATAATTTGGAAGAAAAGTATAAAAGAAAGCTTGACCCTAGTGATATTAAATTACCACCAGGATATAAGGTAGGTGTATTTGCTCAAGGACTAAGAACTCCCATAAGCATGCTTTTTACTGATGAGGGTGATATGTATGTAGCTGAATCAGGAGTTGATACTGGTAGTGGTAGGGTACTTCGCCTTTCTAATGATGGATTTGACTTAGTTGCCGAGGGATTCAATCCCCCATTAACAGGTATCAATTACCTTGACGGGAATATTTATGTATCCCATAGAGGATCTATAACAATAATTAAACCTGATGGAACAAAAGAAGATATACTTTCGGGCTTACCTAGTTTCGGTGACCACCATAATAATCAAGTGGATTTTGGGCCTGATGGCAAGATGTACTTTGGTCAGGGGACAGCTACTAACTCCGCTGTTGTGGGTCTAGATAATGCTTGGATAAAGGAATATCCATTCTTCCATGACTATCTAGGATCTGATACCATACTGAATGGAGAAAACTTCAAGACAGAAAACATTTTATCTGCATCTGCAGATGATTATACTTATACTGGTGCCTATTCCCCCTTTGGAGTAGCAGGGATACCATGTGAGGAAGTAAAGGGCATCATAAGATCTAACGGAAGCATACTAAGGGCAAATCTAGATGGGTCAGACCTTGAGTTAGTTTGTTGGGGGCTTAGAAATCCATTTAGACTGAAGTTCGATAAGCAAGATAGATTATTTAGTACAAACCACGGTAGTGATGTTAGAGGTAGTAGGCCTATAGCAAATTCCCCAGACGAATTTCATCAAATTTCATCTAAGGCATGGTATGGTTGGCCAGATTACTCAGCTGGACTCCCAGTGACATTAGCTCAATTTAAGCCAGAGGATGGTCCACAACCTGAATTCTTGATTGCCAATCATCCAATGCTTCCTCCAAAGCCATTTACTACATTCACTCCCCATACAGCAATTATGGGATTTGATTATAGTTATAATAAGAACTTTGGTATTAATGGAAATGTTTATATGGCAGAATACGGTAGTAATGCCCCAGGAACAACGGGTGGAAAGCCACTTCCAGGTGTAGGGCATAGGGTGTCAAAAATAGATATGGAAACAGGTAAAGTAACTAGCTTTGCAGAAAATAAATCTGGATTTGCAGCTTCCTATACTGGCGGGGGAGGATTTGAAAGACCAATTGACATTGTATTTGGACCTGATAATGCTATGTTTGTGGTAGATTTTGCAGTGACCCATCCAGGTAATCCTGGGGCATTCTATCCAGAAACAGGAGTAATCTGGAGGATCACTAAAGAGTAATTTATTTAAAGACAGCAATGATAGCTCCTGATAATAAAAACATATATAAATATAGTAGCAATTATAAGGCTTGTGCATATTATGAACTATGGGACAAAGTCCTATAATTCGTAATATAAGGAGGAGTCATTAATGTCTGAAAATATAATGTGTGAAGGCGGAAACCTTGAACGAGAAATGCGTAGATATGTAGGAGAAACGGTAACTATATTTACAACAAGTGGTGGGCACTCAGGTAATGGATTTACAGGAGTTGTATTATCCGTTAGTAGGAACGTTGTAAGATTAATTACTCGAATAGGAACAGCACCGGGATACCCATTAGGCAATACTTCGAATCAATTCGGATCGTGTCCAGATCAAGGAAATGACAATAGGGGATTTTCAGTTGGTTCTGTGACAGATATTCCAATAGATAGGATAGCAGCATTTGTGCACAATGCAGTTTAGTCAATTACAACTTGTAAGTAGAATATAAAAAAGAGAAAGCAGCATGTGTCCATTTAAATATAGGTCACATGCTGCTTAATATAATCTTCTTATGTTGTAAAATAAATTTAATTGTGTAGTATTACCTTATAATGTGTTACGATACTTGTATCACAGGTCATGGGGTTGACCTGAATCCATTATATTTAGGGGGAATTTTATGGAGTATGGTATTTTAGAATATATATGGTTTTTTATTGTTTATCCTTTTCCATTGTATGGGGTCTTGCGGCAGTATTTATGTTAAATATAATTCATCCTACAATTAGTAGTTTTATATCTATTTTAGATAATACAATTGGTAATATCATGCTATTTATATTACTTTCATATTGGAAAAGTATAGGAAAGGTAAATAGATATATTATAAAATAATGAGAACTATATATCTTGTATAAAAACTATAGAAATCCAACCCCTGTGACCATATGGGAGGTTGGATTTTTTTTGTTTAAAGGACAATGAATATGAGAATTGGGGAAAGTATTTAGAATTATATGGTCAATTCTGGGGAATACTATTTCAAATGGTATAAAAAGGGTGATGACTTTGGAAAACTTAGACAAATATTCATTAACAACTTCCCTAGATGATAATATAAAAATAATACAAGAAATATTTTATGATGATACAAGTTTAAATCTTAGAAAGTTCCAAAATCAATATAATGGCCTAAAGGGCTGTCTTTTCTTTGTAGAAGATATGGTAGATACAACTGTCATAAATGAATATATCCTAAGGCCAATTTTAGAAAGCAAGGTTTTATTAGATGATAGGGACTATATTGAATATCTTTCTTCTCACATAATAATATCAAGTACACTAAATAAATCTACTTCCATGGAAGATATAGTAGATTCAATTGTTTCTGGAGATACGATTATAACCTTAGAAGGTTATTCTCAGGGAATTATTGTATCTTCCAAGGGTTGGAAAACTAGGGCCATAGAAGAACCTAATAGTGAAAAAGTACTTAGAGGTCCTAAGGAAGGTTTTACAGAATGCTTATCCACAAATATAAGTATGCTCAGGAGAAAAATCCGCACTAAGGACTTAAGGTTTCATTATATAACTTTAGGAGAAAGAACAAGGACTAAGGTGTGTATATCCTATGTAGATGGATTAGTACATGAGGAGATATTAAAGAATATAATTGATAAAATAGAAAATATTTATATAGATGGAATAATGGATGTAAAATATATTCAAGAATTTATAGATGACAATCCATTTTCCATATTTGAAACCAGTAATATTTCAGAAAAGCCAGATGTGGTGGCGGGAAAGGTCCTTGAAGGTCGCCTTGCTGTATTTGTTGATGGTAGTCCCTCAGTGATGACAACACCTACTTTGTTTATTGAAAATTTTATGGCAGGAGATGACTACTATGTAAATTATTACTACGCAAGCATAGGGCGGATTCTTCGGATAATTGGGTTTATATCTAGCATTAGTATACCTGCATTATATTTATCCCTAGTGGCGTATCATCAGGGAACTCTTCAGACTCCACTTTTAATAACTATTTATGCCGCACGGGTAGGAGTACCTTTTCCCAGTATTGTAGAGCTTTTGATTTTACTGGTTGTTTTTGAAGTTTTGCGAGAGGCTGGTACTAGGGCGCCTGGTACAGTTGGTCAGGCCATAAGCATAGTAGGAGTATTAGTGCTTGGTACAGCAGCTGTAGATGCTCGTCTAGTATCTGCCCCCATGATTATAATGGTTGGAGTTTCATCAATCACAGGCCTTATGTTGCCAAATATTACATCAGTACTTTCAATCCTTAGATTGGGACTTTTATTATTGTCCTCAGTTTTAGGGATATATGGATATATATTTGGGATATTAGCTTTGCTTATTCATTTATTTTCATTAAGATCTTGTGGTATACCTTTTATGGGGAATTTAACTTCAATTCGTATGCAATCCCTAAAGGATACTGTCATAAGGGCCCCAGCTTGGTATATGAGATATAGACCTAAATTTATGAGCAAGGATTCTAAGAGGGGCTCCATTGGGGGGAAAGGTGATGAATAGATATGTATCGTTAATTATTATACTGGTCTGCTGCCTTTTTCTTACAGGATGCTGGAATTATAGGGAGATAGACTCCTTATATATAGTGGCTGGCATAGCCATAGACAAGGTGCCAGGGACGGATAAATATAATATAACAACAGAATTTATAAGTATAAAGGAAAACGAAAGAGGACAAGGATTTGAATCAGTTTTATTAGAAACTGAGGGGGATTCTATCTCTGATGCTGTTACTAAGATGATAAGAATTTCAGCAAAAATACCTTATTGGGGTCATGCCACAAGTATTATAATCGGTGAGGAAGTTGCACGAGAGGGGATTATGACTTTTTTAGATTTAATCTCAAGAAATGCAGAGGTCCGACTAGGTATAGATGTCTTTATTTCTAAAGGTCAATCTGCAAAGGAGGTACTTAGCCATGGAGCTTTATCTACTGATGTGAAATCTTATGAACTGGCTATTATGGTAAATGAAAGTAAATACCTGGTAAAGGTGCCAGTATTAAAGGCATATGAAGTGATTAATGAACTGGCAGTACCAAAGGTTCACATTGTACTGCCAACTATACAATCATTTTCTAATGATAAAGAAGTTACTAATCTATTATCAGGGGGAGCAGTCTTTAGTCAGGGAAAGCTTGTAGGATTTTTAAGTGATGAAAAGATGCTTCCGTATTTATTTATAAGGGATGATGTAGAATCAGGAACCTTAAAAGTGAAAACTGGGATAGATAATCCAGGTGACACAATAATTCTAGAGATTTTTGGTAGTAATACAAAAGTTAAGCCCATATATGGAAGAGAAACCATTGGATTTGATATATTTATTAAAACAGATGTGGGCATATGGGAATTAACTACTATGACTGATTATATATCCCCACAAGGCAGAAAAGAACTTAAAAGACTAGCTGAGGAATCCCTAGAGAATGAGATAAGAAATCATATAAAGGATGTACAAAAAAGGTTTGGATTTGATATATTTGGCTTTGGGAATATTATAAGGCAAAGGAATAATAAGCTTTGGAAGACCATAGAAGATGACTGGGACTCTATATTTGTGGATATGGATGTAAATATAAATTGTGATATAGAAATAAAGAATAGTGGACATTCTTTAAAGCCCATAAAGGTGGTTGATTAAATATGATTATGATTTCTATATATTCATTTGTTTATCTATATATTATATTTTTTGACCTAATTCCTATAAAAGAAAACAATTACAATAGATTGTTTAAATTTAATTTAATTGTTATATGTATATCATTCTTAATAGTTATTTTAGTAGGGTTTGATGTGAAGGTGGCCAGCCCTTCTGATTTCATTGAACATATAGTAAAGCTTTTTATAAATTAAGGAGGAAAAGGTTCATGAGAAAAGAACAAATTTCACAACCACAGGCCTATATGCTGCTCATAACCTTTATGGTGGGAACTACTACAGCACTAGCTTCCTATTCTGAAAGTTATCAAGATACTTGGATTTCACTCTTAATAGCTTTGGTATTGGGTGTTATTATGGTAATAATTTATGGAAGCATATTAAATATCCATCCAGGTAAGGACATATTTCAAATACTAGAATATGTATTTGGTAAGGTAATAGGTAAGATAATGGGGGTTTTATATACCTCTTATTTTCTACATCTAGGGGCTATTTGTATTAGAAATATGACAGGATTTATACAAGTAGCTTCCTTTCCTGAGACACCCCAGTATTTTAGTGCCATTTTTATAGGCTTATTAGCCATTTACATTCTAAAATCAGGATTAGAAACTATAGCCAGGGTGAACAAGTTTATATTACCACCCTTAATATTTATAATAGGCATTACCATGATTATGGCTATTCCAAAATCAGATATAAGTAATTTTTTACCTATATTAGAAAATGGTTGGGCTCCAGTTATAAAGGGAAGTTTTTCTAAGTTGGCCTTTCCCCTTGGAGAAACAGTTATTTTTTTAACTTTTTTAAACACTGTAAAAGAAAAAGACAAGAATACTAAGATTTATATAAAGGGAATACTCCTAGCTGGTATAGTTCTTTTAGCTGTCACTCTAAGAAATATTTTAGTAATGGGATTTCCCAGCCTATCCTCAAATGTATTTCCTTCCCATGCTGCAGTGTCCCTAATAGATATAGGTAATTTTATTAGGGGCCTTGAGATTATAATAGACATTGTAATAATGGTAGGTGGGTTTATAAAAATATCTGTTTGTCTATTGGGTGCTTCTATTGGTGTTGCAAGATTATTCAAATTTCAAGACTATAAATGGGTTTCTGCACCCTTAGGCTTATTTATGATGTCCCTATCATTAATCTTATATGATAGTACTATGCATATGATTGAGTGGATACAAATTTACAAATACTATGCTTTACCATTTCAAGTAATATTTCCTATTATAATTTTGATTTTTGGAAAGTTTAAGAAAGGAAAGGTGAATATGAAAACAAATTGATTATATAGGGCTACTTAGGGTAAATTTAGTATATTGGAGGGATTGTAAACAATGATTAAAGCATATTTAGCATGGTTTCCATCTTATTATGAAGGTGAAGATACGGAAATCAGATATAGTATTTTTAAGGATGGTAAGTCTATACTAAAGGAATCTAAATTAGAAGAATATTGCAAGCCAAGTCTTAGTGGATTAATGGCAGTGGGAAAACTTTTAGATGTATTAGCTGACTCTATGGAAGAGGAAATTGTAATTGTAATCAATGATGGATCCGTATACGAACTTTTAAATGGATCATCCATGACAAATAAGAGGGATGTACAGAAAATGGCAGCTGACATGAGAGATAAAATAGACAAGTTCTCTAACTTGGAAATCGAAAATATAAGTGGTGACCATGTAGCGGTTGGAAAATGGGATGAGATTTTAAAGCCATAAACAAACAAATACTTCCTTGTTAATTAATATTTAGTTAATATTTATAATATATACTAGATATATATTAGTAAAAGAATGTTTAAAGAGGTGTTTAAAGTGACCAAAGATGAACCAAGGAAGATAGCTCTAACGGAAACAATTCTACCCTATGTACCGGATGAGCTCGTTAAAGAGGTAACTAATTTTAAAGAACTTATGATTATGTATCATTCTGCTATTAGAGAAGTAACAACAAAGCTTGAAATACTCAATGATGAGTTGTCTCTTGATGATAGGAAAAACCCTATACAATTTATTAAGTCTAGGGTAAAAAAACCAACCAGTATTATTAATAAACTTCATAAATTGGACAAGGAGTTAAGTGTGGAGTCTATTATGTTTTCTCTTAATGATGTTGCTGGAATAAGGGTTGTATGTTCCTTTATAGATGATGTTTATAGGATAGCAGATATGCTACTTAAACAAGATGATATTGTTTTGATAAGGGAGAAGGATTATATTAAAAATCCTAAAGCAAATGGTTATAGAAGTTATCATTTAATTATTGAAGTCCCAGTTTTCTTTTCTGATAAAAAACAATGGGTCAGGGTTGAGATACAATTTCGAACAGTTGCTATGGACTTTTGGGCAAGTCTTGAGCATCAAGTGAAATATAAAAAGAACTTGCAAGCTTCTAAAGAAATAGATGATGAACTAAAGGAATGTGCAGAAACAATTGCAGACACTGATGTAAAGATGATGAATATCAGGAATAAAATAGAAGGAATTAAAAACAAGTAAGGATTTTTTAAAAAAGTTCTTGCTTTTTAAATTGTTATAGTGTAATATGAGTTTTAAGTTAAAAATTGAAAGATTAAGAGGTTTAGATGGAGAAAAAAGTATATTAAATTTTATTACAGCGAACTGATTAGTGGTGAGAGTCAGGATTAAAAATATATACATAATAAATCACTCCAGAACCGTCAAGATGAAATGCAAAGAGTAATCAAGACCGGTATTCTTGTGATCAAGAAGCGCCACCGTTATATGGCTTAGGGCTAGTATTTGGCCTGAAAAGTCAATTTTTGTGAGAAAATTGAAAACTTGGGTGGTACCACGATAATTCGTCCCTAGTATATTTATATATACTAGGGACTTTGTTATGCCCTAACACAGCGAGCGAAGCGAGCTGATGTAGGTCAAACGCAAAGAATACCAGATTCATACGAGCGTAGCGAGTAAATGAATCTGTGTAATTCGACTGCGTGATATGCCCTAACACGGCGAACGCAGTGAGCTGATGTAGGTCAAACGCAAAGAGAGAGTGAGGTGCAGGATGTTAAGATTATATAAT
>CAZWTU010000035.1:12017-15464 GCA_964637035.1 uncultured Tissierellaceae bacterium | reverse complement strand
CCTATACAACAGGTGGAAGTTACGAATCTCAAGGATTTGGATATGGACCTGGAATAGGAGAAAATTATAATAGAACAGTATTAATCCTTTCGCGTGCATCAGGGATTCCAGTAGTGGCAAATGCCCTTGCTTATGCAGGATCTCTTGTTAGGGGAAATGTTACTGACCTAGCAATAGAAGAATTTAATAAGGCTAATAAAGCTGGATTGAAAAGTATATTGCAAGACTTAACAAAGGAAACTAAAAAGGCTGGACCTACTGAAGAAGTAGAAGCACCCCCAAAGGAAATTGTAACAGCTACAATAGATGGTATAGATATAATGGAACTAGAGGACGCAGTACAAGTCCTTTGGAAAGAAAAAATTTATGCTGAATCAGGTATGGGGTGTACAGGACCCATAGTAATGGTAAATGAAGAAAAAGTAAGTGAAGCTTTAAAAATATTAGCTAAAGCAGGATATGATGTAGGAGAGCCTGAAGACTGCTAATTAATTCAGCAATTAAGGACCCCAAGGCGACTTGGGGTCCTTAATTGTCAGTATTTTCAATAATATAGTTGTAAATTTATCCAACAAAGTGTATAATTGATAATGAGGCATTGGGCAAGCTTAATATTAATAAATTAGGGGGGCATAAAATGAAAAAGTTTTTAACGATTACATTGATAATCACACTAGTAGCAATGACTTTAACAGGCTGTGGGGGAACTAAGGGACATGATATAGCACTTATTACTGATAAAGGTAATATTGATGACAAATCATTTAACCAAGGTTCATGGGAAGGTGTAGTTGAATTTGCAAAAGCAGAGAAAATTACACATACTTATATTAAACCTGAAGACGCAACAGATACTGCTTATTTGGAGTCAATAGACTTAGCAGTTGAAGGTGGGGCAAAAGTAATTGTAACACCAGGATTTTTATTTGAGGTTCCTGTTCATGAGGCTCAAACAAGATATCCAGATGTTAAGTTTATACTTCTAGATGGAGCACCTCATGAAGCAGATAGCTTTGATGCTGATATTAAAGAAAATGTTGCATCTATATTATATGCTGAGGAAGAATCAGGATTCTTAGCCGGCTATGCTGCAGTTATGGATGGAATGACCAATGTCGGTTTTATGGGTGGTATGGCAGTTCCTGCTGTTCAGGCCTTTGGGTATGGTTATCTTCAAGGAGCAGAGCATGCTGCAGAAGAATTAGGACTTGCTGATGGAGCAATTACATCAATATATCACTATACTGGTGATTTTGAAGAAAATGATGGAAATAAAGCTACAGCAAGAACAATGTATCAAGAAGGTATGGAGGTAATATTTGGTTGCGGTGGTTCAGTTGGTAAATCTGTTATGGCAGCGGCTGCAGAAGCTGAAGGAAAGTTTATCGGCGTAGACGTTGACCAAAGATATGATAGTGAAACTACTATAACATCAGCCACAAAGGGCTTAGCAACTTCAGTAATTGATGTTCTTGAATCTATTTTCAAAACTGATAGCTTTGATAAATATGGTGGTAAAACAACTGTATTTAATGCTCAAAATGATGGTGTTGGACTTCCAACAGTTGTAATAGGAGACGACAAAGCTGATGCTTTTGATAGATTTGAATCTTTTACTATGGAACAATATGAAAGTGTGTTTGCAGACTTAAAGGCTGGAAACATTTCAGTTACCCGAGAAATTGACGTAAAAGATCCATCAGGTAATGCTACAGCTGAAGAACTTACAAATCAATTAAACCTTAAAAAGGTTGTAGTTACTACAAGATAATATAAAAGCATTAATTGACATATTGGCCTAAGCCTTATGTAAATAAGACTGATTAATGGGGGAAGGCAAATTTCCCCCATTTTTTGCACTAAAAATATAATTGTAAAGAAGGTTAGACGTGAAAGACTATATTGTTGAAATGCTTAATATTACAAAAGAATTCCCGGGTATTATTGCCAATGACAATATTACCCTAAAATTGAAAAGAGGAGAAATACATGCACTTTTAGGAGAAAATGGAGCTGGAAAGTCTACCTTAATGAGTGTATTATTTGGACTTTATCAAGCTGAAAAAGGTGAAATTAGAAAAAACGGGGAAGTAGTTCATATTAACAATCCCAATGATGCCAATGCTTTAGGAATTGGAATGGTTCATCAACATTTTCAATTAGTAGAGATATTTACTGTCCTTGAAAATATTATTCTTGGTATTGAACCTAGTGGCTATGGATTTCTTAAAACAAAGGAAGCAAGGGAAAAGGTTGTAGACCTTAGTGAAAGATATGGACTTAAAGTTGATCCAGATGCAAAAATTGAAGATATTACAGTAGGAATGCAACAAAGGGCTGAAATTTTAAAAATGCTTTATAGGGATAATGAAATTCTTATTTTTGATGAACCCACAGCCGTTCTTACTCCACAGGAAATCAAAGAAATTCTTCAGATAATGAGGGACTTTGCTAATGAAGGTAAATCTATTCTTTTTATTACCCATAAGTTAAATGAAATAATGGAAGTTGCAGATAGATGTACTGTTCTTCAAAAAGGTAAATATATGGGAACAGTAGATGTTAAGGATACAACTAAGGAAGAGCTTTCTAAGATGATGGTAGGCCGTGACATAAGTTTTGATGTGGAAAAGAAAGAAGCTGAATTAGGTTCAGTAATTTTATCTGTTAAAAACCTTACTGTCCCTTCAAAAACCCATAAAAATGATGCTGTGAAAAACGTTTCTTTTGATATTAGGGCGGGAGAAATTGTTTGCCTTGCGGGGATTGATGGAAATGGACAAACAGAGCTAGTCAATGCTATTACAGGACTAGAAAGGGCTAGGGCAGGTAGTATTTATTTAAATGGAGAAGATCTGACTAAATCATCTATTCGTAAAAGATCTATATCTGGTATGAGTCATATTCCAGAGGATAGACATAAGCATGGTTTAGTTTTGGATTATAAACTAGAGGAAAACTTGGTACTTCAAAGATATTGGGAACCAGGCTTCCAGAGAATGGGGTTTATAAAATTTGATGCAGTGAGAGAATATGCGGAGGATCTTATAGATAAATTTGATATTAGATCTGGCCAGGGACCTATAACTTTAGCAAGAAGTATGTCTGGTGGTAATCAACAAAAAGCTATTATAGCTAGGGAAATTGATAAAAAACATGAACTTTTGGTAGCAGTACAACCTACAAGAGGTTTAGATGTTGGAGCTATAGAGTATGTACATAATCAACTGGTTGAGACTAGAGATGCAGGGAAGGCAGTATTTTTAGTATCTTTAGAGCTAGATGAAGTTATGAATGTACCAGACCGTATTCTAGTTATATATGAAGGAGAAATTGTAGGGGATCTTGATCCAAAGACAATAACTGTAGAAGAGCTTGGACTTTACATGTCAGGCGCAAAACGCGATGTGGTAAAGGAGATTGACGATGCAGGATAATAATAATAAT
>CAZWTU010000035.1:0-11917 GCA_964637035.1 uncultured Tissierellaceae bacterium | reverse complement strand
ATAATAATAATAATTCAAAAAATAAAAAAAGATTAGGTTTAAGAAGTTTTACAAAAAAAATAGGACTTTCTTCATTTTCCTCTGCATTAATGGCTATTTTTTTAGGGTTAATTTTCGGTTTTTTTGTAATGCTAGTAGCAAGTCCTGGAAATGCTTTAGCAGGTTTCCAATATATACTTTTTGGCGGGTTTAATCGTATAGGCAATGTATTTTATTTTGCCACACCAATACTTATGACAGGTTTGGCTGTTGGCTTTGCATTTAAAATGGGATTATTCAACATAGGGGCTTCTGGTCAATATACAATGGGGATATTCTTTGCTTTATATGTAGGTTTGGTAGTGGAATTACCAAGTGGGATACATTGGATAGTGGCTGTTTTAGCTGGAATGTTAGGTGGAATGATTTGGGGTCTAATCCCTGGAATATTTAAGGCACTTTTAAATGTTAATGAGGTAATCACTTCTATAATGTTTAACTATATTGGTATGTATTTAGTGGACATGCTTATCAGAGGGAATTCTATAATGTATACAGCTTCTAAAACTAGAACTAAATACTTGCCTGGTTCTGCACAAATTCCATCCCTGGGGATTCCAAATTCTAGTGTAAATTTGGGGATAATATTGGCGATTTTTATAGGTATAGTTCTCTATATTGTATTGGAGAAAACTACATTTGGCTATGAACTTAAGGCTTCAGGATTTAATAAAGACGCTAGTGAATATGCAGGAATGAAGGGTAAAACTAACATAATACTAACTATGATGATAGCAGGTGGATTAGCAGGCTTAGGTGGAGCTTTTGCTATTTTAGCACCATCTGGAATTGCAGGATCTAGTATGACCTATGAACCTATAAATATTATAGCTGTCAATGGTTTCAATGGTATAGCTGTTGCACTTTTAGGTAACTCTCATCCTATAGGGACCATATTTTCCGCAGTTTTCATTTCACATATACAGCGGGGAGGTTCTTTGGCAAGCCTTGTAGGTTATAAACCAGAGATAATAGATGTTGTTGTGGCAGTTATTATTTATTTTTCAGCTTTTGCTGCTATAATGAATACTGCATTAGCTGGATTTATTAAAAGGCGTGTTGGTAAGGGGCAAAGTGAGAAGGATAAATCAGCAATAGAATCAGAAATTGATCAAAATGTAGCCTCTAAAGACAATACAAAGGAGGCTGAATAATGAATACTATATATTATTTAATTCAAAACATGCTTCCTGTTGCTGTTTCGTTGCTTCTTGTGGCATTAGGAGGAATGTTTAGTGAAGTAGGTGGAGTTATAAATATAGCTCTTGAAGGAATAATGCTCTTTGGTGCTTTTTTTGCTGCCTTATTTGTCTATCTGGTACAGGATTTAGGAATAAATCCTCAAGTAATTTTATTATTAGCTATGTTTATCGCAGCGGTGTCGGGATTAATATATTCCCTTCTTTTATCATTTGCTGCAGTGACAATGAAAGCAGATCAGGTTATTACAGGAACTTCCCTTAATATGCTTATACCTGCTGGTATATTATTATTTTCAAAAATGTTTTTTGGTTCTGATGGTATTACTACAACCACAAGATTTTATATTCGGGAAATACCAGTTTTAAGTAAGATTCCAATATTGGGGCCAATGTTTTTTCAAAAAACTTATTTAACCGTTTTTATTGGTCTTTTATTATTCATAATATCTGCTATTGTATTTTACAAAACAAAATTTGGATTGAGACTTCGTGCTTGCGGAGAACATCCTCATGCAGCAGATTCTGTAGGTATAAACGTTCATAGAATGAGATACGCAGGTACGTGTATATCGGGAATATTAGGTGGAATTGGTGGATTCTTTTATTCAGTTGGAATCATGGATGGAAATGTAAATGGCCATACGGGAGTAGCCGGATTTGGTTTCTTAGCCTTAGCAGTAATGATTTTCGGCCAGTGGAGACCTGGGAAAATATTATTTGGAGCTTTGTTCTTTGCATTTTTAAGAACATTGGCATATTCAGTTTCTTTGATACCATTTTTATATAATTTGGGTATTGATCAAACATATTATAGAATGTTGCCATATGTTGCTACAATGGTAATATTAGCATTTACATCTAAGAAATCCAGGGCACCCAAGGCTGAAGGTATACCCTATGACAAAGCAGAAAGATAATAAAAAATTAGACAAGAAGAAATTTTTGTCTAATTTTTTTGTTTCAATAATTTGAAAAACATTGAATATCTGATATAATATAAGTATGACTTAATAAAGAAAGGTTGGAATATTATGCGTCTTAGCTATGATTTAACCTTACAACAATCGCAAAAGTTGATAATGACACCAGAATTGAGGCAGGCTATAGAGCTACTACAATTTAATAGTCTGGAACTAACAGAGTATATAACAAATGAATTAGAACAAAATCCAATGTTAGAAAGGGAAAAATCCGCCGAGGAACATGAGGATTTAGATAAATATACAAAGGAAAAAGAAATAGATTGGAAAGAATATGTAGAAAAATACAATGACAATAGCTATAGGCCTCAAATCAATAAAAACATAAAGGAAGTCAATTATGAAGCATTTATAAGCTATGAGCCTAGCTTAAAAGAGTTTTTGTTATCACAATTAAATCTGGTACATTTTGGTATACAAGAAAGGGCAATTGGTGAACACATTGTTCATAATATTGATGATAATGGATACTTACAAGTGCCTATAGAGGAAATAGCAGACTTTATGAAGACAAATATTGAAGAAGTAGAATTAGTCTTGGGAGTTGTCCAGACCTTTGAACCCCTAGGGGTAGGGGCTAGAAATTTAAAGGAATGCTTATTGATTCAAGTTAGAGAAATGAGAAAGGTAAAGGGATACATCAAAAGAATTATAGAAGGATATTTAGAGGATTTAGCAACTAATAGATTACAAAAGATTTCCAAGGAATTAAATATTGGTATAGAAGAAATTCAGGATGCTTGTGACTTTATAAAAGGACTAGAACCTAAGCCAGGTAGGGCCTTTAGTGGTAATAATGATAGTGTTAAATATATTACACCGGATGCTGAAATTGAGCTTGTAGAAGGTAAATTTGTTGTTACAGTAAAGGACTCAACTGCACCAAGATTAAATATAAATAGTTATTATAGAAGTCTTATGAAAACAGGAAAAGATGAAAAAGCCACAGAGTATTTAAGTCAGAAATTTAATAGTGCTATGTGGATAATAAAAAGCATTGAACAGAGAAGATCTACAATAAAAAAGGTTGTAGAATCTATCTTAAAGTTTCAAATGGATTTTTTCCTAAAAGGTGAGAAGGCTTTGAAACCACTTACTTTAAAAGATATTGCTGAAGATATTGATATGCATGAATCAACAATATCAAGAACTACAAATGGAAAATATGTACAAACTCCTAGAGGATTATTTGAACTAAAGTATTTCTTTTCTTCTAGTATACTAAGTAACAAAGGAGACTTATCTTCCACGAGTATCAAAGTAACTTTAAAAGATATAATTGAAAAGGAAAATCAAAAGAAACCCTATAGTGATCAGAAAATCTCTGAAATATTAAAATCTCAAGGGATTAGTATTTCAAGAAGAACTGTAGCTAAATATAGGGATGAACTCAATATACCAGCCTCATCAATGAGGAAAAGGTTTTAACTGGATTTTAAATAATCTAGTTAAAATTTTTTATTCCAATATCTATTAAATTAACTTGAAAAAATAAATTCAATAAGCTATAATGGTAAGTAGAGGTAGACATTACCTATATTTTTTAGGAAGTGTGGGACAAAAAGAGCAGATAGGGATTAAATTGTCCCAGCAATTAAGAGTATTTATTAGATTATTAGTTAATACTTACATAGAGAGGTGTTGCAATGGATTTAATTAAACTTGAAAAGAAAATAGTTCCTGAAATGCTTAAAGTATTAGAATTGAGATATGATATTTTAAGAAGTATTCATTTTAATCAACCTATAGGAAGAAGAAATTTGTCTCAAAACCTGGATATTAAGGAAAGAACCATTAGAAATGAGATAAATATTCTTAAGGAATTAGACTTATTAAATGTAGAAAGTATGGGTATGTATATAACTGAAGAAGGAATAGTACTAATAGAAGAGTTAAAACAAGTAATCCATAGCTTAAGAGGGATTTCTCAGTTAGAAAAGCAATTACAAGAAGTTTTAAATTTAGAAAAAGTTATAATAGTAGCAAGTAATTTAATTGAAAATAGTATTAATTTAAAAGATATGGGAAAAGTTAGCTCAACATATTTAAAAAAAATAATAAAAGATGATTTTGTTATAGGTATAACAGGTGGAACTACTATGGCTGCCTTAGCTAGAGAAATGAAAGAAGAAAAAGTAGCCCACAATGTATTGGTTATCCCTGCAAGGGGGGGCTTAGGCAAAGATGTGGAAACCCAGTCTAACAATGTAGCAGCAAATTTGGCTAAAAAACTTAATGGAAGCTATAAATTGCTTCATATTCCAGATAATATGGATACAACAACTTTAAATGCAGTACTAACTTTACCAAATGTTAATGAAATAATTAAATTGATAGACAAAATGAATATACTGGTCTTTGGAATAGGAAGAGCAGATACAATGGCACAAAGAAGGAATTTACCTAAGGAAAAAATAGATAAGCTAATAAGGAAAGGGGCTGTAGCTGAAGCCTTTGGACATTATTTCGATATAAATGGGGATGAAGTTTGGGAGTATAAGACTGTAGGATTATCCTTAGAAAGGTTTAAAACATTAGATAAGGTTATTGGAGTAGCTGGTGAAGAAGAAAAGGCGGAAGCCATAATGGCAATAGCAAAATTAAAACCAAATATGACTCTTATAACAGATGAATTAGCTGCAAGAAAGATACTTAAATTAGGAAACAATAAAAATTAAAATAAATTTAACTATAATTAAGGAGGAGTTTTAATGTCAGTAAAATTAGGATTAAGTGGATTTGGAAGAATTGGTAGGGATGTAGTGAGGGCTTATTTTGAAAATGGTGTAGATGAGTTTGATTTAGTTGCAATTAATGCATCAGGAGAATTGGAAACTTTAGCACATTTATTAAAATATGACACTATGTATGGAAAGTTCAATGGAACAATAGAGGTAGTAGAAGATGGATTTGTTATTAATGGTAAAAAGGTTAAGGTAGTAGCCCATAGGGATCCTTTAGAAATTCCTTGGAAGGAACTTGGAGTTGAAATTGTAATAGATTCTACTGGTGCCTTTAGAGATAGGGAAGGCTTATCAAAACACATAGAAGCAGGAGCTAAAAAGGTAATAGTAACTGCACCAGCAAAAGGTGAAGATATTACTGTTGTTCTTGGAGTAAATGAAAAAGATTATGATTCAGAAAAACATAATATTATATCAAATGCATCATGTACAACTAACTGTTTGGCGCCAGTTTCTAAGGTTATAGTAGATAAACTAGGTGTTAAAAAGGGCCTAATGACTACAATACATGCTTATACAGGTGACCAACAACTATTAGATAAAAGACATAAAGACCTTAGACGTGCAAGGGCAGCAGCAGAAAGCATGGTTCCTACAACAACAGGGGCTGCTAAGGCTGTAGCACTAGTAATTCCAGAATTAGAAGGAAAATTAAATGGATTTTCAGTAAGAGTTCCGATACCTACAGTTTCACTTGTAGACGTTACTTTTGAAGTAGATAAACCAACTACAGTAGAAGAAGTAAATAAGTTGCTAAAAGAAGCAAGTGAAAATGAAATGAAGGGTATATTAGGCTATTCAGAAGAGCCTTTAGTATCTATAGATTATGTAGGAGATCCTAGATCTTCTGTAGTAGACGCATTGTCAACTATGGTAATTGATAATATGGTAAAGATTGTATCTTGGTATGACAATGAATGGGGATACTCTGAAAGAGTAGTAGATTTAGCTAAACTTGTAGCTAAAAAAATGTAAATATGAGATAAAAAATAATATAATAGATTAAGTCGGGCAAATATGCCCGACTTAATCAAGTTAATTGAAATAGAGGTTTTAAACATTTTATTAGTGGAGGCGTTGAAATGATAAATAAAAAAACACTAAAGGACTTTGATTATAAAAACAAAACCGTCTTAGTAAGATGTGATTTTAATGTTCCTATGAATAATGGAATAATCACAGACCCTAAAAGAATAACTAGTAGCCTTCCTACTATTAATTATCTACTTGAAAATGGAGCAAAGCTTATATTGATGTCTCATTTAGGAAGACCAAAAGGCCAGGCAAAGCCTGAGTTTTCACTTAAACCTGTTGGAGATAAATTAAGAGACCTGTTAAAAACAAAGGTAATTTTTTCAGGAGATAACATGGTAGTTTCAGAATCCGTGAAAAGGCAAGTAGAAGAAATGGGAAGTGGAGATGTTTTACTTCTTGAAAATACTAGGTATAGAAGTGAAGAAGAAAAGAATGGGGAAAACTTTGCTAAGGAACTAGCTTCTTTAGGAGATATATATATAAATGATGCTTTCGGAACTTCACATAGGGCTCATGCCTCTAATGTAGGGGTATCTAAGTACTTACCTTCAGCTATAGGCAACTTGGTAGAAAAAGAGATATCTATAATGGGTAAGGCACTGTCAGCACCTGAGAAACCCTTTGTAGCCATATTAGGTGGGGCCAAGGTATCCGATAAAATAGGTGTAATAGAAAATCTAATCAATACTGTAGATACTATCATTGTAGGTGGGGGAATGGCCTATACATTTTTAAAAGCAGTGGGATATGAAATAGGTAATTCTCTACTAGAAGAAGATAAAATTGGTTTAGCTAAAGAACTTTTAGATAAGGCAAAGGATAAAAATGTAGATTTAATATTACCAGTAGATACTATAGTAGGCAAAGAATTTAAAAATGATACTGAATTTAAAACTGTTAATGTAGATAGTATGCCTAAAGATATGATGGGTTTAGATATAGGGGTAGAAACAATAAAATTGTTTTCAGATAAGATAATAAATGCAAAGACAATAGTGTGGAATGGACCTATGGGAGTATTTGAAATGGAGAACTTTGCTAGGGGTACCAATGCAATAGCAAAGGCTATGTCTCAGGCAAATGGTGTAACTATAGTAGGAGGGGGAGATTCTGCTTCAGCTGTAGAAAAGTCAGGATATGGAGATAAAATCACACATATCTCAACAGGTGGGGGAGCATCTTTAGAATTACTAGAAGGAAAAGTATTGCCAGGAATAGATGCGATAGAAAACAAATAATAAGTAACATCGATTAATGTGTAGGTTAGAATTCATTCTCAGGTCACCATAAACAAGTAGGGGCGACCTTTGGTCGTCCGAAGAAGTTGCAAGGATAAGGAGGAGGAATAAATATGCGGGTTCCTATAATTGCAGGAAATTGGAAAATGAACAATACTGTAAAAGAAGGATTAAAATTAATTGAAGATATAAAAGCACAAAAATTAAACAATAATGTGGAAGCAGTTGTATGTGTTCCTTTTACATTACTCAAGGAAGTAAAAAAAGCTACAGAAGCTACAAATATTAAACTTGGTGCCCAAAATATGCATTGGGAAGAGAGTGGAGCCTTTACTGGAGAAATATCTCCTGAGATGCTTAAGGAAATTCCTGTTGACTATGTTATTATCGGTCATTCAGAAAGAAGACAGTATTTTAATGAAACAGATGAAACAGTAAATAAAAAGGTGAAATCTGCATTAAACTATAATATAAAACCTATTATTTGTGTAGGTGAAACTCTGGAACAAAGGGAATCAAATACAGCTAAAGATGTAATAAAAAATCAAATAACCAAAGCTTTTGATGGTATAGGTAAAAACAGTGTGTCAGAAATAGTTGTAGCCTATGAACCGATTTGGGCAATAGGTACTGGTAAGACTGCTTCAGCAGATGATGCAAATGATATGATCTTATTTATTAGGGAAACTCTAGGAAGTTTATATGGAGAAAATAAAGACCTAATACGAATACAATATGGTGGAAGTGTAAAACCTAGTAATGTAGGAGAATTGATGAGTAAATCACAAGTGGATGGTGCTTTAGTTGGGGGAGCTAGTTTAAAAGCAGAGGATTTTGTAAGTTTAATTAATTTTTAATTGGAGGCAAATATGGGAAGAATACCAACAATGCTTATAATTCTTGATGGTTATGGTATAGGTGAAGATTATCCAGGTAATGCGGTAAAATTGGCCAATACACCTAATATAGATAGATTAATGAAGGAATACCCAAATACTACTTTGGAAGCAAGTGGATTAGCAGTAGGACTCCCACCAGGGCAAATGGGTAATTCTGAGGTAGGACATTTAAATATTGGGTCAGGGCGGGTTATATATCAAGAATTAACTAAGATATCGAAGGAAATAGAGGATAAGGAATTTTTTGAAAAAAAAGAATTTGTAAGTATGATAGAAGATGCTAGATCAAGAAATAAAAGAATACACTTATTAGGATTAGTTTCCTCTGGCGGAGTTCATAGCCATAATTCCCACTTGTTTGCATTACTAGAGTTAATGAAGGTGAGAAATTTCAAGGATGTATATGTACATGCAATACTTGATGGGAGAGACGTAGGACCTACTTCAGGTAAAGAAGAAATAGAAGGTCTCATATTTAATATGAAGAAAATTGGAGTTGGAAAACTAGCAAGTATTTCAGGTAGATATTATTCTATGGATAGGGATAACAGATGGGATAGAACTAGAATGGCATATGATGCTATGGTATTAGGCGAAGGGAAATGGACAAAAGATCCAGTAAAAGCCATCGAAGACTCATACAAGGATGGAGTTACAGATGAATTTTTTCTACCTACAGTAATTATGGAAGATGGAAAACCTGTTGCAATGGTTGAAGAAGATGATTCTATATTGTTTTTCAATTTTAGACCTGATAGAGCAAGGCAAATAACCAGAGCATTTGTAGATGATGATTTCCAAGGATTTCACAGAAACAAAAAATTGCACACATATTATTTAACAATGACAGAATATGATAAGACTATAAAAAATGTAGAGATTGCTTATAGAAATCATGCTCCAAAAAATACTTTGGGGGAATATATAAGTAATCTAGGATTAAATCAGTTAAGGGCAGCTGAAACTGAAAAATATGCCCATGTTACTTTTTTCTTTAACGGAGGAATAGAGGAGCCTTATGATAATGAAGATAGACTTCTCATACCTTCACCAAAGGTGGCAACATATGATTTACAACCAGAAATGAGTGCAGACCTGTTAAAGGATGAAATTCTTAAAAGATTAGACATGGATAAGTATGATTTAATTATACTAAACTTTGCCAATGCTGATATGGTTGGACATACAGGGTCAATACCTGCTACTATAAAAGCCGTGGAAACTGTTGACAAATGCCTAGGTGAAATAGTGGAAAAGTTATTAGCCAAAGGTGGAAAAGCATTAGTCACAGCAGATCATGGAAATGCTGAAAGGTTAAGAGACCAAGTAGATGGTAGTATAATAACTGCCCATACAATTAATAAAGTTCCTTTAATATTTGTAGGAGGCAAGGGCAAATTAAAAGAAGGTATACTAGCAGACTTAGGACCAACTCTACTAGATATAATGAACCTAGACAAACCAGAGGAAATGACAGGAAATAGTTTGATAGAACAATTATAAAGGAAAGGATGATAAATATGAGTTTAATAACAGATATATATGCAAGAGAAGTACTTGATTCAAGAGGAAATCCAACAGTAGAAGTAGAAGTTTGGACAGAGGACAATAGTTTTGGTAGAGCTTTAGTTCCTTCAGGAGCATCTACTGGTGCCTTTGAAGCTGTAGAATTGAGGGATGGAGATAAATCAAGATATATGGGAAAAGGTGTATTAAAAGCAGTAGATAATGTCAATAATATAATAGCAGATGAAATAATAGGCATGGATGTTTTCTTTCAAGAGGATATAGATAGAATAATGATAGACCTAGATGGAACACCAAACAAAGGAAAACTTGGTGCAAATGCCATACTTGGCGTATCAGTAGCTGTGGCAAAAGCGGCTGCTAATGAGTTAGGACTTCCTCTTTATGAATATATTGGTGGAATAAATGCTAAGGTATTGCCAGTTCCAATGTTAAATATATTAAATGGTGGAGAACATGCTGACAACAATGTGGATATTCAAGAATTTATGATAATGCCAGTTGGGGCAGAAACTTTCAGAGAAGCAATGAGAATGGGGACTGAAATATTCCATAATTTAAGGGAAGTATTGAAATCAAAGGGTTTAAATACATCTGTAGGTGATGAGGGAGGATTTGCTCCAAACTTAGCTAGTAATGAAGAAGCCCTTAAAACTATTGTTGAAGCGATAGAAAAAGCAGGATATAAAGCTGGGGAAGAAGTAAAATTGGCATTAGATGTTGCAGCTACTGAAATGTATGATAAGAAGAAAAAGCTTTATAATTTAAAGGGAGAAGGAAGAACTTTAAATGTGAATGAAATGATAGATTACTATGAAGACTTAGTAAATAAATACCCTATTATTTCCATAGAAGATGGATTAGATGAGGATGATTGGGATGGATGGAAACAACTTAATGATAGATTAGGCAAGAAAATTCAACTAGTTGGAGATGACTTATTTGTTACTAATACTGAAAGATTAGAAAAAGGTATTGAGTTAGGAGTTTCTAATAGTATTTTAATAAAATTAAATCAAATAGGAACTTTAACTGAGACTCTTGATACTATTGAAATGGCAAAAATGAATGGATATACTGTGGTTATTTCTCATAGATCTGGAGAAACTGAAGATACAACCATAGCAGATTTAGCCGTAGCTGTAAATGCAGGACAGTTAAAAACAGGAGCTCCTTCAAGGACAGATAGGGTAGCAAAATATAATCAACTTATGAGAATAGAAGAAATGTTAGGTGTTGGTGCAGTATATAGAGGGGACAAAACTTTCTACAATTTGAAAAAATAAAATAAAGGGGCATAAACAATAGAAAAGAAAGTGTTCTATTGATTTTATGCTCCTCTTGTGTTAAAATTAGTAATGCTAATAAAGAAAATAATATATATTTTATATTTCAGGAGGTGTTATTATGTCAACATTTTTTTCTGTATTAATTCTCATTGCAAGCATAATTTTAATAATTGCTGTAGTATTACAGGAAGGGAGTTCTGAAGGTTTAGGAGCCATAGGTGGTGGAAATTCAATGGATTCTCTATGGGGCAAAGCTAAAGGAAAAAGTCGTGGTGAAATATTAAAAAGATTAACCGTTGGTTCAGCTGTAGTTTTTATGGTATCTGCATTAGTTTTAGCAGCAATATAATTAAGGAGGAGAAAGTTAAATGGAGTATATACTAATAGCCGCACCTATCATTGGGGTTGTGGCATTATTATTTGCTTTCTATAAAGCGAGTAGTATTGATAAGATAAATCCTGGAAATGACAGGATGATAGAGATTTCAACTTATATTCAAGAGGGTTCAATGG
This sequence comes from uncultured Tissierellaceae bacterium, assembly GCA_964637035.1. Taxonomy (GTDB): domain Bacteria; phylum Bacillota; class Clostridia; order Tissierellales; family Tissierellaceae; genus CAZMMV01. Next base: position 451 of record CAZWTU010000035.1, on the reverse strand, counting down.
CATTTTTAAAAAGGCAGTATACATCATTGGCAGTATTTGTAGCAGTGCTTTTTGCAATATTATGGCTTGTACCAAGTTTAGGGTTAAAGGTCGCAGTTTGCTTTTTAATAGGTGCAATATTTTCAATGTTTGCAGGATATTTTGGTATGAGAGTTGCTACTAGGGCAAATGTTAGAACTGCAAATTCAGCTATGGAAGGCGGAATGACAAAGGCACTAAATGTAGCATTCTCAGGTGGAGCAGTAATGGGAATGACAGTTGTAGGATTAGGACTTATAGGAGTATCTGTACTTTACATGATATTTGAAGATCCGCAAATCATAACAGGTTTTGGACTAGGAGCATCATCTATAGCATTATTTGCTAGAGTTGGTGGAGGCATATATACTAAGGCAGCAGATGTTGGCGCGGACTTAGTAGGTAAAATAGAAGCAGGAATTCCAGAAGATGA
>CAZWTU010000034.1:0-16070 GCA_964637035.1 uncultured Tissierellaceae bacterium | reverse complement strand
ACTTCATCATATCTTAAGAAATCCATAGTAAAACTTCCTCTAGCTTGAGTCATAGCTCTAAGGTCTATTGCATATTCAAACATTTCTGAATGAGGGGCCTCTGCACTTATCATTTGATTTCCATCTTCTTGCTGCTCCATTCCTAATATTCTGCCCCTACGCTTGTTCATATCTCCCATTACATCACCCATGTAGTTTTCAGGTACAAGTATTTCTACCTTTACTACTGGTTCTAATAATATAGGCTTGGCTTGCTCCATTCCCTTTTTAAATGCCATGGAAGCTGCTATTTTAAATGCCATTTCATTGGAATCTACTGGATGATAGGAACCATCATATAATGTAGCTTTAATATTTACTACTGGATAGCCCGCTAAGATTCCATGGTCTAAGGATTCTATTATCCCTTTTTCTACTGCCGGGAAATAATTTCTTGGCACAGCCCCACCAAATACCTCTTGTTCAAAGACAAATTCCTCTTCTGATGGCTCAAACCTTATATGAACATCTCCATATTGTCCTGCACCACCTGATTGTTTTTTATGTCTTCCTTGAACATCTGAAGTCCCTTTAATTGTTTCTCTAAAAGCAATTTTAGGGCTAGTTAATTCTACTTCTACCCCAAAGGCATTTTTTAATTTATCAACAATAACTGTTAGTTGCATATTTCCTTGCCCACCAATTAGTAATTGTTTGGTTTCACTATTTCTTTCTACTATAAATGTTGGATCTTCATCTGTTAATCTTTGTAATGAAGTACCAATCTTTTCCTCGTCTCCTTTAGATTTTGGCTCTACAGCTAAAAACAATGTTGGCTGAGGATATCTTATAGTTTCATAAAGAGTGGGGTCATTTTTATCACAAAGAGTATCCCCTGTTTGTGTATGGCTAAGTTTAGAAGTAGCCCCTATGTCTCCAGCTTCTATTACATCTACTTCTATTTGATTTTTACCCCTAAGAACAAATATTCCACCTAATTTTTCCGATTGTTCTTTAGTTGAGTTATATAAATCTATATCTTTAGTAATTTTTCCAGATACCACTCTAAATAAAGTTAATTTACCTACAAATGGATCCACAATAGTTTTAAATACTACTGCTGAAAATGGTTCATTTGCATCTACTTTTCTTGAAACTTCTTCACCGTTTTTTAATCCCACTACAGCAGCTGTACTATCTGGAGATGGAATATAGCTTTCTATAATTTCTAGTAAAAAGTCAACTCCTAAGGCTTTTTCTGCAGAACCTACCGTTAATGGAACTAAGTCTCCACTAGCTACAGCCCTTCTTAATCCTGTAGATATTTCTTCCTTGGTAAATGCTTCACCTTCAAAGTATTTTTCTAAAAGCTCTTCATCTGTTTCTGCTACCTTTTCCATTAATCCTTCTCTAATATCTTCTATTGCAGACTTTTCTTCATCATTTAATTCTCTTTCACTTCTCTTTATTCCATCATATGTGTAAACCTTTTCATCCAATACAGATATGAAAGCTTTAAATCCATCAGCTTCTCCTATTGGTAAAGCAAAAGGTATTATTTTCTCACTAAATTCTTCTTTTAATTGTGATAATAATTCTTCAAAGTTTATCTCTTCTTTATCCATTTTGTTTAAAAATATAATCCTTGGAGTTGTGTATTTTGCAAGATTCTTCCATGCTTTTTCAGTACCTACTTCTATGCCTGAAGAAGCATCTACTAATAATACTGATCCTTCTGATGCTCTTTTTGCACCATACATCTCTCCTATAAAGTCAAAATATCCAGGTGTGTCTAATAAATTGAATTTTGTATTTTTCCACTCAACTGGGATAACTGATGTACCTATAGATACACCTCGTGAGATTTCTTCTTTATCAAAGTCTGATACAGTGTTTCCGTCTTCTACCCTTCCCTGTCTCTTTGTTACACCTGTTGCAAAAAGTATTGCTTCAGTTAAAGTTGTTTTTCCACTACTACTATGACCTAGCAAAGCCACATTTCTGATTTTATCAGTTGAATATGTCTTCATTATACATTGCCCCCTAACCAGAGTTTTATTTAAAAGATTTATCTATAAATCTTCTATAGCATTTTACATTTTACAAAGTCTAAAAATTTTTAGTTTATTCTTTCTATAATAATTTATTGTTAAAATCACCATATTCTGATTATATCATAAGACATATTAATATCATAGTAATTTTTATCTATATATATCTCTACATATACTCATCTGATTCATGGGGTAGCCCTTTTTTCTTTAATCTTCCTTCTACTATGTCTTTTATTATTGAATAAATAAAGACAAATAAAGGTACTCCTATGATTAAACCTATAAATCCAAATAATTTACCTCCAATTAATAGTGAGAACAAAATCCAAAATGCAGAGATTCCCAAGCTATCTCCCAAAATCTTAGGCCCAATAATATTTCCATCTATTTGCTGAATGACTAATATTATAACAATAAACCAAAGTGCCTTTATAGGCGATACAAAAAGTATTAATATAGCTGAAGGCACAGCCCCTATAAATGGTCCAAAGAAAGGAATAATATTTGTTACTCCTATAATAAATGATATTAAAACAGTATAGGGTATTTTAAATATTGTCATTATAATAAAGGTTAAAACTGCGATAATAAAAGAATCTAATATTTTTCCAGTAATAAACTTTCCAAATATATTATCAGTTCTATTGGTTAATTCAAAAATTCTATTTGCTTTTTCTTCAGAAAATAAAGCAGTTGTAATCTTTTTAGATAATGCAAAAAATCTTTCCTTGTCAGTTAACAAATATATAGAGACAATAACTCCTAAAACAATATTCCATATACTAGAGAATATCTTTTTTAACATATTGCCAAGTACTGGTATAAGATTAGAAGCAAAATTTAGCAAGGTGTCTCTGTATTCATTCCACCTGTTGATTATGATATTATAATATTCTTCAGGTATCTCATACTTACTATTGAAATCATCTACAAATTCAGTAGCTATTCTTATATATTTTGGCATATCATCTACTAGACCTACTATACTATTTACTATTTGTGGGAATAAAAACTTTACAAACAAATAAAATAGTAAGCTTACAGTTGTATATGTAAATACTAAAGCAATGATTCTTTTAAATTTATTTTCCCTTTTATTTAAAAAATCAAAATCTAAGATATGTTTTTCATAAAAGTCTAATATAAAATTGAAGAGATAGGCCATAATAAAACCGATAATAATAGGTAGAAATACTGACATAATTTCTCCTACTTTTATTTGGAATGATTTTACTTCAGATGCAATTAAATAAAATACAATACTTGCACATATTACAATAAAAGAATAAATAGATACGGTTAAATATTTAGAATTCCAATTTACCTTCATAAGCACCCCTCTTTTTTCCATTCCACATCCTATAGTACTTACTATACTATACTCAAATCTAGTTAAATACAAGACCATAGTGACAAAACTTCTCATAATTCTATAAGAAGTTTAAGGTCATTTATATTAAATTGTTTTATATTGTATTACAATTATTACGATTCTTTAATATTAGTTTAATTTTATTATATGTTTCTATTCTGCAAACCATAATTTTAATTCTCTCTCACTACTTTCCATTGAATCAGAGCCATGAACAATATTCTCAGTTATGGTATTTGCATATTCTCCCCTTATAGTTCCTGGATTAGCTTTTTTCGGATCCTTATCTCCTATCATTAATCTCAAAACCTCTATTACGTTTTCTCCCTCTACTTCCATAGCCATTACATCTTTATCAGCTATTGATCCAGTTAGCTCCCTGTAAAAAGCTTTCTCCTTATGTTCAATATAGTGTTCCTCTACTAGCCCTTCACTAGGTCTAAATAACTTAGCCCTTGTTATTTTATATCCTTTTCTTTCAATTCTACTTATTACCTCTCCCATTAATCCTCTTTCCACTCCATCTGGCTTTATCATTATAAAAGTTCTTTCCATGTTTGTCCCCCCAAGTCAAATATTAAATACATTGTACCCAATATAAGTAATTTTAAAATTAAAATTTTAAAAAATATGGAGATTGTTTTTCTCATTAGTATCTTACAAATTATTATTCTACTTATTTTTTTGATACATAAGGATTATCTTTTATATAAAACCTTAATAAATAATCTTTAGCTTTTTCAGCATAATCTATATTTATACGTGTAGTTTCCACTATATTCTTTTCATCTATTGGTTTTCCCTCTTCTAGCCATATACTAGGATCACTGGCAAGGTCTCTCCCGTAAAAATCTTTTTTTGTAATAGCAAATGCCATTACAAGTTTTGCAGGTCCATTAGTAAGATTTATTATCTCTCTTTTTTTAGGATTTTCATAATTTTTTTTATATCTATTCTTATACATTGCTTCAATACTTTCTAAAGGTTCTATCCCTCTTATAAGGGTACCACCGTGAACACCTTGCTTTTCTCCTACTATATTTAAACATTCATACATTCCATATATGGTATAGATATACAAATGTCCTCCTATTTCATCTATTATTCTAGTTCTATCCGTAAGCCCTTTACTAAAGTGTGCCGCATCATCATCTTTATTTGTATAAGCCTCAGTTTCAACTATTTTTCCCCTATATATATTTTTACCATCGTCATATACTAAAATTTTCCCTAATAATTCCTTGGCAACCAAAGCCGTATCCCTAGCATAAAAATCTCTTTTTAATCTCATTTAACCTACCCTTTCAAAACTATGATATCTAGTCCCTTGAAATGTTAATTTGCCTATATCACCTTCTGCAAGAATACCATATTCTTTTCCTGAAATATGAAACTCCATTCTGTCCCCACTTTCCACTTGAAAAGTAGCATAGTAACTAGTGGTAGTAGATGAGTGGTGATGGTTATTTCCAGCATTGTGTCCATGTCTAGAAACATTAGTCCTTTTAGTTACTAGTGTGGCAGCTACAACTAGCACAGGTTGTTTATTGTTAGAACCCCATTCCTTTATACCCTTCCCAATGGTAAACATAAATACTCCTAATATTAATATAAAAACTATTGGAAATAATACACTGATAAATGAAAACATGCCAAATCCAAAAAAATTACTCATAGCTACCCCCTTAAATATTATTATAGCATATTTATATTATTAGAAATGTTACAATAAAAATAATAAACATTACCACATTTAATTGTTATTTTACTCCATATTCCCTATAGTAGTCATCTATATTGCACTTAATATTATCATCCAACAATACCCTTCCATTTATCTTTTTATTATATAAATATCTTACTATTTCATCCATGGTAACTATTCCATAAGTCTTTAGTCCAAATTTTTCTCTCAATTCAACTAAAGCAGATTTTTCTCCCCTACCTCTTTCCATTCTATCTACAGATATAATTAGACCGATTACATTTACATTCCCCTGAGATTTTAACAGAGGCATTGTTTCATAAATGGAAGTACCTGCCGTAGTTACATCTTCTATTATAATCACCTTATCCCCATCAATAGGCTTGTGACCTAAAAATATACCCTTATCGCCGTGATCCTTTATTTCTTTTCTATTAGAAGAGTAATTTACATCTATACCATACTTTTCATATAGTGCCATGGAAGTGGTTATAGCTAATGGTATTCCTTTGTAGGCTGGACCAAATAATAAACTATATTCCTCCTGAAAATGTTCTTTTATTGCCCTTGCGTAAAATTCTCCTAATTTTTTTAATTGACTAGCTTTAGTATAATTACCAGTATTAATAAAAAATGGTGTTTTCCTACCACTTTTAGTAATAAAATCTCCAAAGGTTAAAACATTACATTCTATCATAAAGTCTATAAAATCCTTCTTATATTCTTCCATAAATGCCTCCCTGGTGGCATCTATCGCCACAGTTATTTAATATATTTAAAATTCTCTTACACAATCATACCATAAAGTATCTAATTTAGAAATATTTTAATTGGATAAATAAAAACAAACCCAAGGCCAAGTCAGGTTTGTTTTTATCATATATTAAAACTTTATAAGTTTATTATTTTTCAGTATGTTTATATATTGTAAGAGTCTTCCATATAAGGGTTCTATTGTTTCACCAAACTCTAAATACACTAATTGTGATATATCATATAAACTACTTTCCCCATCTATGTGATTCCATATAAAAGAACCTATTTTATCCAAATCAATTTTATAATTTTCCGGAGTGAAAAATAATTTTCTTACAGCTCTTTCATATAAGGAATCCCTATACATTATTATTTGTACTAAACCGTTTTCTTTATTTATCCAATCAATATTATCAATTGTTTTAGGAATATAATCCAAATAATTTTTACCTTTATCTTGTATTTTCCTTTTTCCCATTATATCTCCTTATCTATTCTTCTATCTTTGCAAAGAATGAACTTTTTACAACTAAATATATTAACCCTGCAAAGAATACTAAGGAACCCCATTGACCTAATATATTGTTACCAAAGGCAACCTTATCGCCAACAGTTTCACCTGCAAATGGTATTATGGCTAATACTGCCAACAATATACCTATCAAACCCTCTCCCGCTATAAGACCTGAAGAAAATAGGATACCACCATCAATTCTTTCTTTAAGATGCGAATCATTTGCTCTTCTTTTCTCAAGTAATCCTCTTATAACCCCACCTACCATTATAGGTGTACTTAAATGAATAGGTAAATATAAGCCTACTGCGAAAGGAAGTATCTGAATTCCTAATAATTCAACTACTAATCCTATGCTAGCTCCTATAAATACCAAGGCCCATGGAAGATTACCACCCATTACTCCCTCTATAACTAATTTCATCAATGTAGCCTGAGGTGCTGGAAGCTCCGTTGAACCAAATCCCCAAGCTTTATTTAGTAATAGTAAAATATATCCAATTACTAAAGCTGAAACTACTGCACCTATTAATTCCCCATATTGCTGCTTTCTAGGAGTTGCTCCAACTAAGAAACCAGTCTTTAAATCCTGGGACATATCACCTGCCATAGCGGCTATAATACAAATTACTGAACCTACAGATAATGCCCCTATCATACCGGCTTCTCCATCAAATCCTATTGCTTTAAATATAATTGATGTAATTAATAAAGTAGCTATTGTCATTCCTGAAACTGGATTGTTACTACTACCAACTAATCCCACAAGCCTAGCTGATACTGTAGCAAAAAAGAATCCAAATATTCCTATTATTAATGCACCGGGAATTCCTACTGGTATAAAATCTGTAGCTCCTATAAATATTATAATAACCACTATACCCAATAATGCCACTTTAATTGACATGTCTTCATCTGTTCTCAATGTAGATTGGACTCCTGCGGTTTCCTTTAACCCACCTAAGGCCTCCTTAAAAGTTGTTACTATTAATGGCAAGGATTTTATTAAGCTTAGAATTCCACCAAAGGCAACTGCTCCAGCTCCTATATATCTAATATAATTATCCCATATATCCCAATACCCTAATTGACTTAAGGGATCTAAAGCAGGATAAATTATATCTGGTATAAATTGTCCTAAATGGCTAATAAGTGGTATTAGAACTAACCATCCTAATATAGCTCCTGATACCATATACCCAGCTATTTGTGGCCCTATAATGAACCCTACTCCTAATAATGCAGGTAAAGTATCCATACCTATTGCTGCTCCCCTGTAACCAGGTATAGCCCATTCAATTTCTGATGGAAATAATTTAATCCCATCTGTAATAAACTTAAATACTGAACCAATTCCCAATCCTAGAAAAACAGTTTTTGCCTTGCTTCCACCTGTTTCCCCGGCTATTAGAACTTCAGAACAAGCTGTTCCTTCAGGGTAGGGTAATACCCCATGTTCATTTACTATTAAAGCCTTCCGAAGTGGCAACATAAAAAGCGCACCTAATATTCCACCGACTAAAGATATCATTACTATACTTATGATTTTGGGTTCTGCCATGCCGAGTTCTTGGGACCAAATAAATAATGCTGGTAATGTAAATATTGCACCGGATGCCAAAGATTCACCTGCGGAACCTATTGTTTGTACCATATTATTTTCTAATATGGAGTCTCTTTTCATTATACCACGTATGATTCCCATGGAAATAACTGCTGCTGGTATAGACGCACTAATTGTCATCCCAACTCTAAGGCCAATATAGGCATTTGCTGCACCAAAAACTACGGTCATAAAAATACCAACCATAATTGCCGTTGGTGTAAATTCTGGCATTACTTTATCCGCGGAAATATATGGTTTGAATTCTTCTCGTTTCCTATTCATTATTTAACTCCTTTACTTTTATATTTTGCTCTCTATGATATTTTGCGTCTATTGTAGTTAAATATTCATTTATATTAGATATTTAATCTATCTAGTTTTTATTACTATGTTGACTTGTTATTAGAATTAGATTAATGTATAATAAAACATAGGAATAGGTGATGTCATGGATGATATTGAAAAAAAACTAGCAGAATTTAATAATCGTATGTTATCTTTTCATATTCCCCGATGGGATGAACTACCAGATATGGATTTATATATGGATCAGGTCATTACTTTTATAGAAAAATCTCTGTATATCTGGCCGGACAATATAAATGAAAGCATAATCACACCTTCTATGGTGAATAATTATGTTAAATTAAAGTTAATTCCCAAACCAATAAGAAAAAGATATAACAAAACACATCTGGCTTATTTATTTGTTATTACCATTTTGAAACATATCTTTACAATCCAAGATATTAAAGAGGGGATTTTGTTTCAAACACAAGTTGATGGTGAAAAACTAGCTTACAATTCTTTTTGTGAAGAACAAGAAAAGTCTATAAAAATTATTGCTAATAATATTAATTCCAATGGTGAAGTTAATATTAAAGAATTTAATTTAACTTGTGAAAATCTTACAATTAAAATGGCAACACTTAGTTTTGCTAGTAAGGTTTTCTGCGAAAAGGTAATTGAATTACAACGGAGTTTAAAGGAAGATAATAATTTATTGGAGGTTAGAAAATGAATAAGGAAAAAATAGCACTGTTAGTCGACTCTGGTTCTGATATACCAGAAAATTTGTTGAAAAAATATAATATATATGTGGCACCTCTTAAGATAATTTATAGCCATGGTGAATTCTCTGATGGTGTAGATATTGATGCTGATACTGTTTACTCTAGTTTGAAAAAAGAAATACCTAAAACATCCCTACCTACTGGTGAAGAGATCCAAAAAATCTTTGATAGAATAAAGAGGGATGGATATGAAAAGGTTTTTGTTATAACTATTTCCAGTGGACTAAGTGGTACCTTCAATGCTATACGAATGGTAGGAGAGCAACAAAAGGATTTAGAAGTGTTTGCACTTGATACTAAAAACATTGCAATTGCTAGTGGATTTAATGCTATCCAAGCCGCTGAATATATTAATGAAGGAATGTCTTGGGATGAACTTAAGAAAAAAGTATCTAATAATATTAAAAACTCTAAGGTTTTCTTTTCTGTATCTACCTTAGAATATCTTCAAAAAGGTGGCCGAATAGGTTTAGTTACATCTATACTAGGCTCTACTTTGAAGCTGAAACCAATTATTTCATGTAATGAAGATGGCATCTACTATACAGTTGCTAAAATAGTTGGAAAGAAAAGATCCTTTAGAAAAGCATTGGATCTTGCTGTAGAGTTTATTGGAGATGCTAAGGACTATAATTTAGGTGTTGTACATGGAGCAGCAAAGGATGACGCTTTAGCTTTAAAAGAAACTTTAATAGGAAGGTTGCCTAAGGCTAAAATCTTTGCAGATGGACAAATTAGTCCTGCCCTAGGTGTCCATACAGGTCCTGGAACCATAGGTATTGTAGTACAAAAGCTATGAATTTAAGAATAGATTTAATAAAACAATTTCAAACAGCCAAGGCTCGATAATTCATCGAACTTAGGCTGTTTATCTTTAAGGTTTTGTATACTTTTCAATGCATTTTTTACATATACAAGCCTTACCCCTATTATCTTTAGGAACCATATCTAAAACATAATCAGGTATTTCTATATTGTAACACCAACAACTAGGCTCTCCACTTTGACAACCATTTTCTTCTCCACATAGAGGACATATCTTTTCATTTTCATTAATAGTCAAGCTTACACATCCTTCCATTTATATAGCTAAGTAGCTACTTGTTTCATGTTATTTTAACACTTCTATATTGGTGTTTGCAATAACTATATTAATTATCATCATAAAATTGAAATAATTTGGCCCAAGTGATAAAATAAAAGTAATAAGAAAATATAATTTAGAAGGAGCAATTATGAAATATAATAAAATTGTAGAAGGCATATTCTTAGAAAGGCCTAATAGATTTATTGCTAAGGTCCTAATAGATGGAAATCAGGAAAGAGTTCATGTTAGAAACACAGGTCGGTGTAAGGAATTACTTATTACTGGGGCTAAGATTATTCTAGAGGACTGTTCGCACAATTTAAACAGGAAAACCAAATATTCTTTAATAGGAGTTTGGAAAGATAATATGTTAGTTAATATGGATTCTCAAGTTCCTAATAAAGTAGTATTTGACGGTATAAAACAGGGTGAAATCCATGATCTTTTAAACATATCACATTTAAAAAGGGAGGTCAGCTTTGGTAAATCCCGATTTGATATGTATTTTGAAGCTGGAGATGAAAAAGGATTTATTGAAGTAAAAGGTGTTACCTTAGAAAAGAATGGTCTATCCATGTTTCCAGACGCCCCTACCGATAGGGGTAGAAAACATGTTTTAGAAATGATACAAGCTGTTAATGAAGGTTACCGTGGAATAATATTTTTCTTGCTACAAATGAAGGGTCCTCACTTATTTAAAGTAAATTGGAAAATGGATCCTAAGTTTTCCCAAGCAATCAAACTTGCAAGTGAAAATGGGGTTGAGATAATGGCCTATGATTCTATAGTATCTACTGATGGAATTAGGATGGGAAGCGAAATAGAAATAGATTTATCCCAATAACCCCAGTAATTATATAAATATATGCAAATCTATAGTAGGAACTTTAAACTATAAGCTTTTACATGTATAATATAAGATAGAAATTATTTGTAATAATAGGAGTGATTAAATTGAATATACAAGAAATTAATAAAAATGCAAGAGAAAGAATGAAGGGTTTTTGTAGGGTTTGCCCTGTGTGTAATGGTGTGGCCTGTGCTGGAGAAGTTCCTGGTATGGGTGGTTCATTGACAGCCTCTGCCTTCAAATCAAATGTATCTGATTTAGCCAAGGTTAAGCTGAAAATGAAAACTATTCACGATGCTAAAAATCCGGATTTGGCCTTTGACTTTTTTGGTAACAAATTAAATGTACCTATAATTACCGCCCCTATAACTGGAAGCAAATTTAATATGGGTGGTTACTTAAGCGAAGAAGAATATATTAATAGCGTAGTCAATGGTAGTATAAGTGCAGGGACTCTTGCAATGATTGGTGATACAGCCATACCTGAACCTTATGAGTATGGATTAAATGCCATAAACAAAGTAAATGGTAAAGGTATAGCAATTATAAAACCAAAAGAAAATTCAACTGTTATAGAATTAATTAAAAAGGCAGAAAATGTCAATGCTATTGCAGTAGGAATGGATATAGATGGAGCTGGATTGATTACTATGTCATTACAAGGTACCCCTGTTGGCCCTAAAACTACTGAGGAACTAAAAGAAATCATCTCAACTACTAATTTACCTTTTATATTAAAGGGTATAATGACTAAGGAAGAAGCACTTTTAGCTGTAGAAGTTGGAGCCAAAGCAATAGTTGTTTCAAACCACGGTGGTAGAGTTTTAGACCATGCAGAGTCTACAGCCCAAGTATTGCCTGAAATAGTTAAGGCAGTTAAGGGCAAAATAATGATTCTAGTAGATAGTGGAATTCGTTCTGGTATAGATGTCTTTAAAATGATTGCTCTAGGTGCAGACGGAGTTTTAGTAGGTAGACCAATTGTAATTGGTGCCTTTGGTGGCTATGAAGAGGGTGTATCCCTAGTGATAGAAAATATGAAAAACCAACTTCTTCAGGCTATGATATTAACAGGAGCCAAGGATTTATCATCTATTAAGAGTTCCATGATTTCAACTGAGTGGTAGAATATAGTTACAATAAATAAAGTACTCCTCCTAAGATAGTAGATTAAAAATAAAAATCCAAAATCTTAGGGGGAGATTTTTAAAAGAAAGTGAGAAATAATATGAATAATTTTAGAAAGAAAATCTTAAGGATTTTGTCTATTCCTCATCTAAACTTAAAAAGGAATTATAAAGTATATAGAAAAATATTGAATTTTTTAAATCCACCTTTAGTAACTCCATATAAAAGTTTGGATCATAAAATACTTAAGGATAATAGGGAGATTCCTGTGCGAGCTTTTTTCCCTGACAATTTAAAATATTACAAGATTCTAATCTTTTACCATGGTGGAGGTTGGGTCACTGGAAATATAGATACATATACTAAAACATGCTCAAACATGGCTAATGAAACTAATAGTCTAGTTATTTCTGTAGATTATCGATTGGCGCCAGAAAATCCCTTTCCCGCCGGAGTAGAAGATTGCTACTGGGTAACCAAAGAAATATTTTCTAATCCCCATATTCTAAATTGTAATAAGGATGATATTATCCTAATAGGTGACAGTGCAGGAGGTAATCTAGCAGCAGTTGTTTCCCTTATGGGAAGGGATAGAAATACCTTTATTCCGAAAAAACAAGTTCTAATATACCCAGCAACTAATTATGACCATAGTGAAAATTCACCTTATAAATCTGTAATAGAAAATGGAACAGACTATATATTAACCTCCAAAAGAATACAGGACTATTTGGATTTATACGCGCCAAGGGAAGAGGATAGAATAAATCCTTATATTGCACCTATTTTATGTGAGGATCTTTCAAATCAACCTGAAACCTTGATTATTACAGCGGAATTTGACCCTTTAAGGGATGAGGGGGAAGCTTATGGGGATAAACTTAAGAAGTTTGGAAATTATACTGAAATACACCGTATTCCCAACGCTATTCATGGTTTCTTTTCAAAGCCATTATCTACAGACCACATTGAAAAATCTTATGAACTAATAAATAATTTTATATATAAATAACTGAAATGAGGGATTTAAATGAAACATAGAGGCGAGAAAGAATGGACTCCTATGGACAATGTGTCTAAAATTTTTCCATCAACTTCTAACAATAAGGATACAAAAGTATTTAGATTCTCTTGCGAATTATACGAAGAAGTGAATCCAAAGTTTTTACAGGAAGCTTTAGATATTACTATTAAAAGCTTCCCTTTATATAAGTCTGTCTTGCGAAAAGGTCTATTTTGGTATTATTTTGAAAATGGTGGTATAGAGCCTAAGGTAGGGCTAGAAGAAACCCCTCTTTGTGCTCCCCTTTATATTAATGATAGTAAAAACTTATTATTTCGAGTAATCTACTATAATAATAGAATTAATGTGGAGACATTCCATGCCCTATCCGATGGAGCAGGGGCTGTACTGTTTTTAGAAAACTTAGTTTATCACTATATCACTATCGTTTACAAAAATGAATTGGCAAATAATTATCCTAAGTTAAATTTTAAATCTTCTATTAGTGAGAAAATGGATAATAGTTTTGAAAAATATTATAATAAAAATAATAATTATAATAAAGGCCTCGGGTCTGAAAAAAATATTAAATCTCATACAATTAAAGGTACTAGAAATATGGAAAACAGGACAAAATTAATAGAAGGATCTATGAAAGTAAATCCCCTTCTTGATCTATCAAGAAAGCATAATACTACATTGACAATATTTCTTACAGCCTTATTGATTGATTCTATCTTCAAAGAAATGACAACAAAAAATAAGAAATACCCTATTGTACTGGCTGTGCCCATTAACTTAAGACAGTTTTTTCCTTCATTTACTGCTAGAAACTTCTTTTCAACAATGAATATTACTTATGATTATAAAAAAGATGGGGAAGACTTCCAAGAAATAATTCAAATAGTTAAAGATAGTTTTGAATATAACCTAAATACGGAACAGGTAAACTTACATTTAAATAAATTTATGTCTATAGAAAAAAACCCATTTGCAAGACCTATACCTTTACCTATAAAAAATATTGCATTAAAGATTGCTGATAAATTAAATGATAGAAAAATAACTTCATCTATATCAAATGTAGGAAGGGTTTCTATCCCTTCTGAATTCAAAAAATATATTAAACAAGTTAGTGTGTGTGTAAGTGCCCGTAGACCTCTGATTACTTTTTGTTCCTACGAAGATACAATAGTTATCAGCTTTACTTCACCATTTACAGAAACTGATATACAAAGAAGGTTTTTTAAATCATTATCGGACCAAGGAATGGAAATAGAAATATTATCAAATATTTAAGAAAGGAGTAGATACATTTGCAATACTGCGATCATTGTAAAGTTAGTGTGAGAGAAAACAGTGAAATGTGTCCCTTATGTGGAAATATGCTAGCTGAACAATTAAATGTTAATAAAAATATAATCTTTCCAGATATAAAACCTTTTTTCAAAAAGAACCTAACTATGAAAATTATGATTTTTATTTCTATAACATCAATAGTTGTAAGTTTTGCTATTGATATGATATTCCCATCAATTATTAATTGGCCAATACTCTTATTATTTGCTTTAGCTAGTGTATGGCTTAGTTTATTCTTTATATTGAAAAAAAGGCATAATATCCCCAAGAAAATTATATGGCAAGTAATTATAGTTTCTATATTATCTTTGTTTTGGGATTGGAAAATAGGTTGGCGTGGTTGGTCATTAGATCTTGTGATTCCCATAACTTATATTGGAGCCATGATTGTTATGTATGTAACATCTAAAATAATGAAACTAAGCATAAAAGACTATATTATATATGCATTATTAGGTGGCTTATTTGGTATTATTCCTGCATTGTTTTTAGTATTTAATTGGAATAATATAATATTTCCATCTATTGTATGTGTTGCCATAAGTATTATATTTTTATCTGCAATGGTTATATTCCGTGGTGCTGATATAAAATTAGAACTAAGAAAAAAAACCCACATGTAAAAATTCCAAACTATAGTTTAATACTATAATTTGCCTTATTAAGTATTTCAAAAAGGGGCTGTTATTATATGTTTTTTTTATTTGTCGCAACTCTTTGTAGTGCAACTATTGCCTTAATCTTTAAGTATACTGAAAACTCAAATACAAATAGGTATCTAATCACTAGCTCAAATTATTTTATAGCTTTTGTAATTAGCATATTTATGGCTTTTTATAAAGGTTTATTTGCAGGTTTAGTTAAGGAACAATCCTTTTTTACCGAATTTAAATTTCTATTATCTCAAGATTTTTATATCTTATCTCCATATTCTAGTATTATATGGGGGGCTATTGTGGGATCTATTTCGGGAGCATTTTTCTTTCTTTCATTTATTTATTATCAAAAAAGCGTAAAGGAAAATGGTGTAGGTATCTCTGGTAGCTTTGCTAAATTAGGTATATTGATACCAATGGCCTTTTCTATAATTCTTTGGAAGGAAATCCCTACTGGCCTTCAATGGATAGGCATATTCTTATCACTTCTGTCAATATTAATAATAAACTTGTCAGCTAAATCTATTGAAAGGTTTGATGTCAAGCCTACTATTATATTCTTATTTCTCTTTGGAGGCATGGCTGAGTTTTCTAATAAAATATATCAAAAATATGCATTAAATGATTATAAGGATATATTTTTATTTTTCATATTTTTTGTAGCCTTTTTAATAAGTATAACATTCACCTTAAAGGATAAGGCTGATATAAATAGAAAAGATATACTTACTGGATTTGCCGTAGGTATACCTAATTTGTTTTCATCATATTTTTTAATTCTATCTTTAGATACATTAAAAACTTCTGTGGCCTTCCCCCTTTATAGTGCTGGAAGTATATTATTGATTAATATTGGGGGTTTTTTAATATTTAAAGAGAAAGTCTCTAAGAAAAATAAATTTGCAATTGGACTTATTGTAGTTGCTTT
>CAZWTU010000033.1:9853-16382 GCA_964637035.1 uncultured Tissierellaceae bacterium | reverse complement strand
TCATTATAATACTGTGCCTGTGAATTCCATAGTTCATAGTACTTTCCATCTTCATCCTTAACCAATTCATCATGACTCCCCTTTTGAATTATTCTTCCCTCATGGAATACTGCTATTTCATCACAGAACCTACAGGAAGATAATCTATGGGAGATATAGAAGGCAGTCTTTGTGCCTACTATCTTATCAAACTTTGAGTATATTTCATACTCAGCTATAGGATCTAGAGCTGCTGTTGGTTCATCTAATATAATAATAGGTGCATCCCTGTATAATGCACGGGAAAGAGCAATCTTTTGTGCCTCTCCACCGGATATCTCTACTCCATCTTCATCAAAGTCTTTATAAAGTGAGGTATGAACCCCCTTTGGCATATCCTTTAGTCTTTCACCTAGACCGGCTTCCTCTGCTATGACTTTTACCATATCTTCATTATAGTCCACTGAGGCTGCAATATTTTGACCCATTGAAAATGAAAACAGTTTAAAGTCTTGGAATACAATGGAAAATAGATTTAAATATTCATCATAATCATATTTCTTTATATCTATCCCATTTAGGAGTATCTGACCTTCATTTGGATCATAAAGTCTAGATAACAACTTAATGAATGTAGTCTTACCCGATCCGTTCATACCTACTATGGCAAGCCTTTCACCTATATTTAACTTCATTGATATATTATGAAGTACATATTCCTCTGTTCCTGGATATTTAAAGCTTACATTTTTAAATTCTATTTCATATTCATTATCATTTCTCTTTTCTACTGGCAATGTGCCTTTGTATTTTTCGCCTTCAATATTTAGGAAATCTATATATAATTGTAAGTATTGATTGTTGTTTATTATACTATTTATAGAAGAAAATACCTCTGTATTTCCTGATATAAATTGATTGATAGCTCCAGTATACTGGACTATCTTACCTATGGATATTACTCCTGCAATTGCCTTTAAACCCACAAAAATATAAACTAGGCCACCTAAGGCTGAGGATAAAATTGCTCCTCCTCCTATATATTTAGCGCCAATTTTACCTATTTTATTAAATACAGATTTTCCTCTCTTAGCAAATAAGTCTAATTCCTTCTTAAATATATCTTTTTGTTTATATAGTCTTATAGATTTACCAGCCCTATAGTCTAAGGTATTGTTTATATAGTATCCTAGAATCCTATTCATTTCCATAAAAATGGTAAAATGTTCAAATAACTTTTTTTCTCCAGTTGATCTTAGCTTTAAATTTATAATGGTCATTCCTATTACTAAAATTATAAATCCATAGGAAAATAGTGGACTATTTATAATATGTCTTTGACCACCTATAACTTGAACTCCTTTAAACAAGCCTATTGCCATTACAATGGAAACTACAAGTTTAGTAAATCCTTGTACAAACTCTGTTAGATGTCTAATTAAACCGTATATACCTCCACCATTAACCTGAGTAGATTCTGCTATCTTTGTACGAAGTGCATGAACTTCCGGATTTTCTATATGCTCATAATCCATACTTACTATCTTTTTATTCATTCTCATATATTGATTTTGCAAAGCTATACCTGTATATCTGGTAGATATGTGATAAAACCCTGTGGATAAAAGATGTATTATAAAATTTAATCCAATAGTTATCCCCACAAACCTTATTATTCTATTCACATCCTGAGTAACTATTAACTCATCTATTATTCTAGCAGACATATATATATTTATAAAAGGGGCAATAGACCTAAAGAATCCATATATTATACTTGTTGGCATTGCCCACTTATTCAATTTATGAGTTTCCTTAAATCCAGCTTTCAAAGTCTTTATGTTATCCTTCATCCTTTCCACCTCCTATATTTTCTTTATAATAATGGGACTGCATATCATACATGTCTCTATACTTTCCTTCCAACTTCATAAGATCATTGTGATTTCCCTCTTCAAGTATTTGACCATCCTCAATAAATACTATCCTGTCACAAAATCTTGTTGATGAAAGTCTATGGGAAATAAACATTGAGGTCTTTTCTTTTGTTAATTCATTATATCTTTGGTATATTTCATTTTCAGCTATAGGGTCTAGAGCTGCAGTTGGCTCATCCAGTATCATTATGGGTCCATCCTTGTATAGGGCCTGGGCCAACATTAACTTTTGCATCTCCCCGCCAGATAGTTCTATTGCATCATCATAGACAGATTTAACCAACAAAGTATCTTTGCCTTTATCTAAGGACCCAATCTTTTCCTTTAGTCCAGCCATTTCAATTACCTCATCCATCCGTTCTTTGTCTATATCCTCACTATTTCTTGAACCTATATTTCTTTCTATAGATATGGGGAGTAGGTGGGTATCTTGAAATACTACTGAAAATATTCCATAATACTCATCTCTATTATAAAGTTTAGATGATTTTCCATTAACAAGTATTTCTCCCTTAGTTGGAGTATATAATCCACATATTAATTTAACCAAGGTGGTTTTACCTGCTCCATTTACTCCTACTAAGGCTAGTTTCTCTCCCTTTTTTATATATAGATTCAAGCCCTTAATTGTATAATCTTCCGCCCCTTCATACTTATAATAAAGATTTCTTAACTCTATATCACAAGGAAGTTGAAAATCCTTAGGAAGATCTACTCCCTCTTCCCTATTCATCTTATCTTCCATTTCTAAAAAACTTCTAAGATCAGTCACATTTAAGCTAGACCTATTTATATCATTAAGGTTTTTTACTATCCCAGAAAGCCAAGTAGAAATTCCACCTACTGCTCCAAAGTATAGGATAAAACTTGAAACTTCCATGTCTTTAAAAAGAACAGAGTATATTAAAAACCCATGAGCCATCCCATCTCTCAGAAGAAAAAGTAATCCATCTACTATATTTGCCAAGTATCTTCTATATATATCTTTCTTTTGGAAATATAGCTGTTTCTCTAAAAGGATGGAATACATATCTTGGAACCAACCGGTCATATTATATAGTCTTATATCCTTAGCTGATTTAAAGTCCCCGGTTTTATTTTCTAAGTATTGTAGCTTCTTTTTTATAGGTGCTAAGTTATCTTTATTCCTATGTTCATATTTGTTTACATATGAACCTATAAAGTAGTTAATTACTGTAGAAATTAGTATAAATATAAGAATTAAAGGATGAAGTGTAGATATTATTCCTGCATATAATATAAAGCCTATAATATTTGAAGAAAATTCTACCGATAGGCGAACTACTGCCTGGGCTGGGGAACTATTCTGTTGTATTGATATTAAGGCTTTTTGTATTTTTGTTTGCCCCTGGGGTCCATCTATGTTTTCATAATCTGTATCTATGGATTTTATTCCTATTTGATTCATGAATCCTATTCTAAACATAGACCCTCTTCCCTCTAATATTTGATTAGATGCGTTTATTATAAATGTGGCTACAATTATTCCTAATATAATCGGAAGTACATCTATTAAAAAACCACCTATGGTAACTTTACTTACCACATCATCTACTATGACCTTTGGAAGATAAATACCAAGTAATGGGACTAGAACAGTTGCTGGTATTTGAATTCCCATAATAAAAAACAACCATTTATCCCTCTTCCAAATGTTTTTGATTAAATAAAACATGTTTTCAAATGATCCATATTCATTTTTATCATTTTTTATAACTTTATCTGCCATTTCCATCACCTCTGATTATATAATAGCAAAATAATTCTTTTTATCTACAAAAATAACACCAACGGTCATTTATATGACACCAATGGTGTTATTTAGATATAGTGAATACTATTCATAATGTGACCACATTCTTAAAATCACAATCTCTTTTTCATCTCTTAATACTTCATAAACTATTCTATGCTGAATATTTATTCTTCTTGAATACATTCCTTTTAAATCCCCAACTAACTTTTCATATGGAGGAGGATTTTGGAATGGATAGTCCTTAATAATCTTTAGTAATTCTTTTGCTTTTTTATCTAATCCTGCTTGTTCTAGCTTTCTTGCATCTTTGCCAGCCTTTTTTGTATATTTTAGTCTATATCCCATCCTATGTCCCCCAACAATTCATCTTTTGGTGTATTTCTTCCTTCAATAAGGGATTCTTTCATCCCTGGGATATTTACTAAATATAGGGTTTCCTGTATAGCTCGCCAATCATCCTCAGAAACCAAAATAGCATTTCCTCTTTTTCCTGTTATTTGAATTGGCTTACTGGACATTATAGTTTCATCTATTAAGTTATAAAGATCTTTTCTTGCATTAGTTACATTTATTACTTTCATCCTAATCATCTCCTATATTTATATTATACCGTACGTTTTAATGTTCGTCAATAATATTAATAAAAGTAATTTTATCTCTTTTAGTCAATGGAATTTTTCTATCAACAGTACTATATAGGCAATATTACCTCTGTGGCAAATACCCCCTCTTCATTTTGCCTATTTATAAAACCCTTGTATTTATGGACTATACTATCAATTCTTTTAAGTCCAAATCCATGATTTAGGCCTAATTTGGTTGTTATGTACTCTAAGTTTATCTTTTTAACTTCTCCTCCTACAGAATTAGTAATAGAAATATACAATTGTCCCTTCATCTCTCTTATGTAAACCCTAATAAATCTTTCTTCTATATTATCTAATTTAGTCGTGGCTTCCATGGCATTATCCATTAAATTCCCAATTACTGTACAAAGGTCTACATCAGCTATTTTTATGTTTTTAGGAACTGTGGCCTTTGCATTTATATTTATATCCCTGCTTAAGGCTATGGATAATTTTGTATTTAGTATGGCATCTACCATTAGGTTTCCTGTTTTAAGAACATCATCTATATTTTTTAAATCCAAGTTCAATTCATCTAAATACTTATCCATCTCCTCATATTTACCTAGGGCTAAATAGGCCTTCATTACCTGTATGTGATTGTGATAATCATGTTTCCACCCTCTCATTTGTTTGTAAATATTTTCTACTTCAATATATTGTTTTGAAATGAGATCGTTTTGATAATTTCCTATACGTCTGTCTATTAGCATGTTTAAGATATATTTAATTAAGAAAAATATAGCAATTACTAATACTAGTATAATTCCACCTATTAATAATATTTTACTGGTTTTCATTTATCTCACCCCTGAAATAATTTATGAACTTCATATTAACTTCTTTATACCTTCTTCTACTTAGTGGAATTGTATCACCATTATCAAGTTCTATTTCTTCCCTTGATATTGTCTTTATATGTAAAAGTGAAACTATATAAGATCTATGGCATCTTAAAAATAATTCCCCATTTAATTCTTTCTCCATAAGTCCTATATTCTTTCTAATTGTATATTTTTCATTAAGAGTATTTATTTCTATTGTATGTGAAAATGATTCTATATAAAATATATCTTTTTCCTTTATTTTGATTATCTCCCCCTCTTCCTCTATCAAAATCCAATTTTCCTTTTGGGGGATTTTCTCCACAGCCCTATCTAAACATTCATATAGTTTATCTTCTTTTATGGGCTTAATTAAATAATTAATTGCAGAGACATCGTAGCCCTCTCCTATATAGTCAGTAATAGCCGTAATAAATATTATATTTATAATTTCATCTTCTTGCCTAAGCTTCCTAGCTAATTCTACCCCGCTTATTCCTGGCATTTCAATATCTAATAATAGTATTTCATGTCTTTTATCCATACTCCAGTTAAAGTGGAAAGCATCTCCAGTATAGAACTTTTCTATTGTGACTTTTCTATTTTTTAACCTGGCCCAATTGTTTACATAATTTTCTAATAATTCAACTTGTACTTTCTCATCATCACAAATAGCTATATTAATCGTTTTTGCCATCTTATCACCTCACATAAATATCCTTAGTTAAAATTATATCATATGAAATGAAAAAAATGAATTGAATAGTAAATTCTTCTTTCTAATTCTATATATAAGCTAAGACAATTATTTCAAACTAAAGAAAGGATGATTTTAAATGCCACCAAGATTTTTCCAGCCAAGACCGAATATCATAAGTAGAAGTGAATGGGGTGGGGGTCTATCAAAGGCCTCAGGTATTAATAAGCCTAGCCAAATTATAATCCATCACACAGGAGATCCTAATGATAATATTGCAAAACACTTTCCTAATAATGATAAAGCTTTTATGCTTAGGGAGTATGAAATTGCAATCAGGGGTGTCTTTAAGGATTTCCCTTATAATTTTGCCATTGGATTAAACAATACTATTTTACAGGGTAGAGACCCATCCAAAAAGGGAGCCCACGAACCCTTAGTAAATTCTAATAGTCTTTCCATTGCTGTATTAGGGAATTATGACATTAGAGATTTTAATAAACACCAAGAAAAAAACCTTATAGATTTACTATCTTATTTATGCTACAAATACGATATAAATCCCCTAGCCATATATGGCCATTATGATTTGAAACCAACAGCTTGTCCAGGGAAAAATGTCTATAGGAGGCTTCCTTATGTAAGAGGTCAAGTAGCAAGGAATTTAAATCCACACATACTAACAGAAT
>CAZWTU010000033.1:0-9753 GCA_964637035.1 uncultured Tissierellaceae bacterium | reverse complement strand
ACTTTCTCCTATTCATTAATTCCATCTTAATATCATCAATCTTTATCCCTTGTTCCACCATGAGGACTAGGGTGTGATAGACTAAATCACTTATTTCATATATTATTTCCTTCTTGTCCTGGTTTTTTGAGGCTATGATTACTTCTGCCGACTCTTCTCCTATTTTCTTAAGTATTTTATCTATGCCCTTTTCAAATAAATAATTACTATAGGATCCTTCTATGGGATTTTTCTTTCTTTCTTCTAGGAGCCAATAAAGATTTTCCAATATATTCGCATCTGTGCTTTTGTCTTCCTGCGATTCTTCATTATTTATTATTTCATTGAAAAAGCAAGAATAAGTCCCAGTATGGCAAGCTACCCCTAGCTGGTCAACCATAACAAGTAAAGCATCCCCATCACAATCATAGGACAAGCCCCTAAGCTTTTGAATATTTCCCGAGGTCTCACCTTTTTTCCAAAGCTCTTGCCTACTTCTACTATAAAAGTGTACAACTTCTTCTTCTAGGGTTTTTTCTAGGGCTTCCTTATTCATATATGCAAGCATTAGTACCTTTTTAGTATTAATGTCCTGTACTATGGCTGCTACTAATCCCTTTTCGTCGAATTTGATTTCCCCTATATCCATTTTATCACCCCTATAATTTTACTAGTACAGTTTTTCATTTAGATACTTCTTTAGAACATCAATCTCTATGTCACCATAGTGGAATACTGAGGCTGCTAACACTCCATCTGCTTTTCCTAGTGCTATCCCATTGTAAAAATCCTCCAGCTTACCTGCTCCACCTGAGGCTACTATGGGGATAGTTACAACTTTCTTAATACTTCTTAATAATTCTATATCATAACCATTCTTCATTCCATCTTCATCTATACTATTAATAATAAGTTCTCCTGCTCCAAGTCTCTCCCCCTCTTTTGCCCATTCTATAGCATCCATGCCAGTGTCTTCCTTGCCGCCCTTTACATAGACATTCCAGGACCCCTTATTCCTTTTGACATCCATGGCAAGTACTATTTTATCTTTACCAAATTTATCCTTAGCCTCTTTGATTATATTCTTATCCTTAATTGCTTGGGAATTTATAGATACCTTAGAGGCCCCCATCCTTAAGGCTTTACCAATATCATCTACATTAGATATTCCTCCACCAAGGCAAAATGGAATATTCATTTTTTCTATTGCCTTTTTTATAAAGTCATAATTAAATCCTCTTCCTTCTATGGAAGCAGATATATCATAAAAGACTATTTCATGAGCTCCAGCCTTTGAATATTCTTCAGCCAATATAGAAGGATCATTTAACTCCTCTATATTAGAAAACTTCTTACCTTTTACCACTTTTCCATTTACCATATCTAAACAGGCAATTATCCTATACATTTTTTCACCTCTTTAAAGTCTAGTAATTTATCATAAAATGCCTTACCTATAATTGACCCATAAGGATTCATCCTTTTTAGTCTTTTAATATCTTCCATAGATGTGACACCACCGGAAACTATTATTTCTAGATTTGTTTCTTCTATTAATCTTTCATATATTTGAAAGTTTGGCCCCTCTAGCATTCCATCCTTTGATATATCCGTATATACAATGGTCTTAACCCCCATGGATTCCAATTCCTTGCATAGTTCTATGGAATCTACCTGGCTTATGACCTCCCATCCCCTAGTTGCTACCTTACCATTTTTAGCATCAATGGAAACCACTATTTTTTCATTGCCATATATTTCTAATAAGTCTTTAAGAAGTTTTGGATTTTCAACTGCAATGGTCCCCAGTATTACCCGACTTACCCCCAAGTCTAATAAATACTTTACTTTTTCCTTATCCCTTATTCCTCCACCTAATTGAACTGGGATATTTATATTTTTTACTATGTTTTCTATGGATTCCTTATTATTAATAAATCCACCATGTCTAGCTCCATCTAAATTTACTAGGTGAAGAAAGTCTACTCCTTCCCTCTCCCATGCCTTGGCAACATTTAAGGGGTCCTGGGAATAAACTGTCAGCTTGTTGAAATCTCCCTGGGTTAATCTAACGCATTTATTATCTTTTATATCTATTGCTGGAAAAATTATCATATTAACACATCCTTTCGTATAATTAGTTATTTAATTAAAAGATTATAACCTTCCAAGACCAGTGAAGAAAATCAAATTTATAGTTTGCCATTAGGTGAATAAAGTAAGCGCAGCAAAGAATCTAGTCCTTTCAATGTATTCAAGATCCCTCGTTTAACTCGGGATGACAGGTAAGTGACTTTTTCACTGGTCTCAACCCTTCCGCTAGCCATGGAAAGCTACCCCTACAACACTCCTTTTGAGGAAGCTACTTGATCTGATACAACTTGGCTTGCTTCTTTTAAAGCCATGCCTAATGCCTTAAATATTGATTCTATTTTATGGTGGTCATTTTCACCGTATAGTAAGTTTATATGAAGGGTTAAGCCTGCATTATATGCAAAGGCCCTAAAAAATTCCTTAAAGTTTTCACAAGACATATCTCCCAACTTTTCTCTTTTAAAATCCATATTATAAATAAAATAGGGTCTATTACTAATATCTAAGACTACTTGGCCTAAAGCTTCATCCATTGGTATTTGCATGCTCCCGTATCTCCTGATCCCTTTTCTATCTCCAATGGCCTTAAAAAATGCTTGTCCTAGGGCTATGCCTATATCTTCTACAGTATGGTGATCATCTATATATAAGTCTCCCTTGCAAGTTAAATTTAAGTCAAAAGATCCATGAAAGACCATTAGATTTAGCATGTGGTCTAAAAAACCTATGCCTGTATCTATTTGACCATTGCCATTGCCATCTAAATTAAATTCTAAATTGATATTTGTTTCATTTGTTATTCTCTCTACTTTAGCTTTTCTCATTTTTTAATACCACCTCTAAGGATTTAACAAACTGACTATTTTCATATTTATTTCCAATTGTTACCCTGTAATACTTATCTAAATACCCAGAAAAATCTCTTATTAGTATTCCCTCACTCTTAAGCTTTTCACTTAAGTCTTCAACTTGTGAATAAAATAATATAAAATTTGCACTAGATGGATAAGTTTTCAATCCTAATTCCTTTAATCTTATAAATGTTTTTTCCCTTTCAAACTTTATATTTTCTACATACTTATGGATTAAAGTTTTATTCTTAAGTGCCATTAGACCAAAGGCTTGAGAAAGGGCATTTAAACTATAGGGGGCCTTTACCTTGCTCACCATCTTTACTATATTTACATCTGCAACCATATAGCCTAGTCTTAAACCAGCAAGACCTAAGGCCTTAGAAAATGTTCTAAGTACTATTAAATTTTGATAATCCTCTAGTTCAGCTACCATAGACACCTCTGCAAATTCTATGTAGGCCTCATCAACTATTACAAAGGAGTCCACACTTTCTAATAATTTCTTTATAGCTTGGCTAGGGATTAAATATCCTGTAGGGTTATTTGGATTGCAAAGGAGTATCAACTTTGGATTGATCTCTTTGGCTTTTTCTATTAAGAGATCTATATTTAAAGAAAAATCATCCCTTGGACCAATGTTTTTACTAGCAAACTCCTGGCCCTCTAACCCAACAAATTCTCCACCATAAACCTTAGTAAATATACTGTACATACTAAATGTGGGAATAAAAGAAAGTACCTTATCACCCTTGTTTATAAATGTTTTCATTAATAGTTCAATAATTTCACTGGAACCATTTCCTGTAATTATATTTTCTGGATTTACTCCCACATATTTACCTATTTCTTCTTTTAACACTTGTCTGCTACTGTCAGGATACCTATTTATATTATTTAAAAATTTCATATCTGCATTATCTAAGTCCTTTAAAAGAAAGTTTTCCCCTTCATTTGCATCCAACTTAATCCTGTAAGGGTCATTATCTAGCTTATATTCCTTTAAATCTTTAATATTATCTCTCATCCACTTCATAGACATCCTCCTGAAATCTTATTTTTACTGCATTGCCATGGCCTGTTAAGCCTTCTTCCTCTGCAATTCTAACTATAGATTCCTTTGAATTCTTTAAGGCCTCTTTGTCGTAATATACAAGTGAAGTTTTCTTTATAAAATCATCAACTGATAGACCTGAGGAAAATCTTGCTGTAGAGCTTGTTGGTAGGGTATGGTTTGTACCTGCAAAGTAATCTCCAACTGGCTCTGGGGTATATTCTCCTAAAAATATGGCTCCAGCATTTTTTATCTTTTTATATAAGGTAAATGGGTCTTGTGTAAGTATTTCTAGGTGTTCTGGTCCTATTGTATTGGCTATGTCTATTGATTCATCTAAGGAATTTGTTATTATAATAGCTCCATAATTTTTTAAGGATTCTATTATAATATCTTTTCTTTCTAAAAACCTTATTTGTTTTTCCAATTCCTCCACCACCTTATCCACAATTTCCTCATCATTTACCAGCAATATGGAAGCTGCCATTTCATCATGTTCTGCCTGGGCTATCATATCAGCTGCAATATATTTTGGATTAGCCCACTTATCTCCTATTATCATTATTTCACTGGGACCTGCTATCATATCTATACCTACATAGCCTGAAACTTGTTTTTTAGCCATTGCCACATATATATTTCCTGGTCCTGTTATTTTATCAACCTTGGCAATAGACTCTGTACCAAAAGCTAAACCACCTATAGCCTGGGCCCCACCTATTTTATATATCTTATCTACTCCACCTATTAAGCCAGCAACTATTATTGAATCCTTTATTTTACCATCCTTATCTGGGGGAGTAACCATAATTATTTCTTCTACCCCGGCCAATTTTGCGGGTACAAGGTTCATGAGTACACTTGAAGGGTAACTTGCCTTACCACCAGGAATATATACTCCCACCCTTTCTATAGGCCTCAGTATTTGACCCAGCAATTTACCCTTCTCTCTTATAAAGTAAGATTCTTTTATTTGTTCTTTATGATAAGCTTCTATGTTTTCCTTAACCTTTATTAAGTCATTTTTTAATTCTATATCTATATTTTTTAATGCACTTTCTATCTCTTGACTAGAAAGTAAAAAGTCCTTGATTAAAACTCCGTCAAATTTTTCAGTATAACTTCTTAAGGCAGCGTCCTTATTTATCCTTACATGGTTTAAAATCTCCTTTACATCCTGGTTTATATCCTCATCTTCTAATTGATTTCTTTTCATTAACTTATCTAAAAATTCCTTTTCTTCAAATCCTCTTATAATTTTTATCATCTTCCATCACTTCCACTTATTATTTCCATAAAATCACTTATTGGCTTAGATTTAAAATTGTAACTGGACCTATTGCATATAAGCCTGGAACTTATTTCAAACATTTCTTCTATAACCTCTAAACCATTGGCTTTTAATGTGTTTCCTGTTTCTACAATGTCTACTATTAAATCAGCAATTCCTACTAAGGGTGCTAATTCTACTGATCCATTTAATTTAACTAATTCAATTTTTTGGTTCTTTTCTTGAAAGTATTTTTTCGTTACTTGGGTATACTTTGTAGCTACTTTAAGAACCCTATTGCTTGTAGAAATCTCTTTTCCTTTTATTCCTGCAAGAGCAAACCTACACTTAGCCAAACCTAAGTCATATATCTCATATACATCACTAGTGCTTTCTAGGATCATATCCTTACCTACTATGCCTAAATCTGCTACTCCACTTTCCACATAATTAATTACATCTGAAGACTTGACATATATATATTTAATCCCCTTGTCCTCATCTTCAAATATCAACTTTCTGGAATCTTGATCTATTGTATTAGCTAAACCAACACTTTTTAACATCTTATATACTTCTTTTTCCACACTTCCCTTTGAAATTGCTATAGTCAAAAAATCCATCCCTACACTCCCCTAGAATATTTATTTTTACATACAAAAAAGGAACCATTTAAAATACCCAAATGGTCCCTTCTAAAGATAACCATCATAGGCACAAACCCTAAATTTACATTACAAATAGGGATCGTACCTATGAACTAAAATCAGTCCAAATTACAAACCCTTTAAATATGATGGCTATGATGAAGTTTATTGTTTTTATCTATAAAGTTTATTATTAACATAATTGGTCTCCTTGTTCCCTGATATTGTTATACCGTACTAAAGCATATTTATAGTATACTACACTTATTTATTTTTGCAAGAACTATTTAATAAATACAAATTCTGATGGGAGAACCGTCCGAAACCAGTGAAAAAGTTGCTTATCTGTCATCCCGAGTGGAAGGAGGGATCTTGAATATATTGAAAAGACTAGATCCTTCGACAGGCTCAGGATGACAGGACAAAGACTTTTTCACTGATCCCAACCATCCCCCTGTCGCAATAAATTTTTTAGTTTTCTAAAAAATATAATACGCCATTTTACCTTGTTTACTTGTGTCTTTACTATGGCATCCGTTCGGAATACTTCTTGGCCATTGTAAATAATTTTAACACTTCCCACTTTTTGATCTTTTAATATGGGAAATTCTATATCCTCATATATATCTAAGGATATTTTTATATCACTAGGTTCTTTTACAATTTGAGAATAATCTACTTTAGGAAATATCTTTAACTCTGTAATATCCCCTTCTGGTAATTCCAAGACATCTAATGAAACTTTTTTATCTAAAAGTATCTTATGTGAATAATTATCTATTGCTGATTCTACCAACTCCCTGGCGATTTCATCCCTTGTAGCCATATCTTCACAACCCATTATAATAGAGATTAAGCGAAGGTCTTTGCTTTTGTTTTCTATCTTTCCTATTTTGAAAGTAGATGTATAGGACCATCCAGCCGCATTTGTAAATCCTGTCTTTAAGCCATCTACTTCCCTTACCTTCATAAGTAAGGGATTTGTATTTCTCCCGTAAAAATCCCTATCCACCATTTTCATTGCTCTAAGACTTGAAATTTCTAGAATCTGAGGATATTTTTTTATTATATGTTGGGATAGTTTAAATATATCTTGTATAGTCATCATGTTTTGTAAATTTGCTGGATATATAGGTAAACCTGTTGAATTATAAAAATTAGCACTAGTCAGTCCTATTTCCTCTGCCTTTTCATTCATAAGTTTAGTAAATTCTACTTCTGTTCCTGCCAGATGTTTTGAAAGGGCATAGGCTGCATCATTTCCAGATACTATTATGGCTCCCCTTAATAAATCTTCTACTGTAAATACCTCTCCCTCTTTAAGCTTTAGGCTAGAACCCCCTATTTTGGCTATATCCTTATCTATTATTATTTCATCTTCTAGGGAAATATCTCCACTAGATACATTGTCCATTACTAGAAGATAGGTCATTAACTTTGAAATGCTGGCTATTTCTATTACTTCATCTATATTATAAGACTCCAATATCTGGCCTGTTTCAAAATCGCCTAATATATAGGACCTTAAATCTTCTTCCATACAAACTTCACTATGTACTGTGGTGTTTGTTAAAATCATTATGACAATTACAATTAATAAATTAAATCTTCTCTTCATAAAACCACCCCATTATATTGTAACAGATTCCTATATACTTTTATAGAATATATTAGATAATCCAAAAAAATATGACTCTATCTAATAAAAAATGTGGAAACTATATCCTTAGATATTGCCTCCACATTTTTTATTCTATTTTATTTAGTTTTATTTTGTTATTTTAACTTACTAGTGGCCTAAGGATTTCCCACCATTTAAATATTCATCCTCTAAATCTTCAAAGGATACTCCTGTTATGTCTTCACATACCTGGATAAAGTCCTCAGTCTTGGCTATATGGAATTTATATCTACTATAATATTCACTTAATATATTGTATAATAGATCCTCACCAAAGTCTTCCTTGATCCTAGCTAGAAGCATAGCACCCCTATCATATACTAAGGCTCCATAGTCAGACCAGCTGTCAAATTCAGATAAGGGTTTATTGACAAGCTGATTTTTACCTATATACTCTTCTGAATGTTCATAGGAAAATTTTATATCATTATATTTGGCTTGGCCCTTTTCTTCACCATATATTTCTTTTAAATATATTACTTCTGAATATGTAGCCAGGCTTTCATCTAACCAGGCTTCATCTATTTGATCATTTCCTACCAGTCCATACCACCATTGATGGGCAGTCTCATGAACTATTACGATTTCCATCCGCCCACTACGTCCACTTAGTCCATAATCATCTGCTATAAATACTATTCCTGGATATTCCATTCCTGATGGAAACCTTGTGATTACGATAGAATACTGTCCATAAGGATATTTACCAAAGACTTTATTAAAGCTTCTTAAGGCTTTTTCTCCCGTATCCAAAGCACTTTCAATCCGCCCTTTATTTCTATCCGTAGAATAAACCCTAACCACAGTCCCATCCACTAATCTTTCTTCTATCTTGAAATCTTCACTTGCCGCCCAAGCAAAGTCTCTCATTAATTGGGCTTGAATCTGGTATTGCCTTTTATCCCCTTCTATTGTTTCTGAAATTATCTTTCCTGATGCGGCTATCTGAGTTTTCTTAGGCACTCTTATATTAACCTTGTAATTAGATACTTCACTGTAAAATGGGTCCCCCAACTTATTATAGGGATCTAAATTCCATCCATCTTCATCATAGACTGCTACTATAGGATACCAATTTCCTAGATTGATACCCTTATCATGATAGCCAAATCTATCCTCAGTAGTTGGTAACTTTACATAGTACTCTAAATATAATTCTATACTTTCTCCTGTTTTTAGAGCTTTATTTAATTCAACATGGAGTGTAGTATTTTTATCCCCCTCTACCTTCCAATTTAAATCTTTTTTGCCACTAGCTACTTTTTCAATATCAATATAACCTGGAACATATTTATCATGATTTATCTGATTTGCAGTATCAAACAATACTGGCAGGGTTAATACATTTTTGAAGGCATTAGGATAAATATGAAAATATATTTCTTCCAAATCTATATCTGTATTATTTACATAATTGACAGATTGCTTACCCTTATAACTCATTTCCTTTGTATCTAAATCTACATCTATGGTATATAAGGTTAGCTTTGATGGATCTATTTCATTAAGATCATCAACAAGTAGATTGTCTGAAACTAACCTACCCTCATCTAATTGTGTACCTATATTGCATCCTGTTAAGACAAGGGACAATGTTAAAAACATTATTAAAATAAATCTGGATTTTTTCATTATAACCTCCTATGTAATAGACCAAGCTCCAAGCTCTGAATTGTAAAAAATAGTGAACAACTAATAGTCTACCCACTACTAATTATTCACTATTAACTATTACTTATTCAATAATTCTATAAACTATTCACTAAATTTATACCAAAGATTCCTCGACAAGCTCGGAATGACAGATGAAGCTCTAACAGTTGACCTGTATGAACCTTCTCCCAATTTAATCGATGTATCTATCTCTAATAAAGTCGAAAACTCTCAACTAAATCCTATACACTCCTAGCTGTTGGCTATCTTTTCTACTCCCCTCATATAAGGGACTAATACCTCCGGTATAGTCACTGACCCGTCTTCATTTTGATAGTTCTCGAGAATAGCAGCTGTTGTTCTTCCAACGGCTAGGCCAGAACCATTTAAGGTATGAGCAAACTCAACCTTTTTTGTGTCTTCCCTTCTATACCTTATATTTGCTCGTCTGGCTTGAAAATCTTCAAAATTACTACAGGATGAAATTTCTACATATCCCCCATAACTAGGCATCCATACTTCTA
>CAZWTU010000032.1:0-17641 GCA_964637035.1 uncultured Tissierellaceae bacterium | reverse complement strand
GAAAATAATATGATTTAACTCTCCTTTTTCCTATGATTTCTAATGTTCTAAACTCCTCTTCCTCATCTGTTTGTATATCTATTGCCTCAGAGCCTTTCTCTTTAAAATATACATGAATATCAAAAGATTTTACAGCATAGTTCCATCCAACAGATTTACATACACTATTAAATTCTTCTAATTCTTCCTTGCTCTTTCTTGTAAATGCAGTCTCCACTTCATAGGGAGTTATGGAAAATTCTAATTCTTCTGGGTCTATTTTTTTATATATAAATATACTTCCTTGGATTATTCTACTAATTAACCAACCCCTACTTGCCATTTCTTCAAAATGTCCTTCTACTAAAGGATAATTTGTAATATCCAAGAAATTATTTTCTATTTTGAAATTCATCTTCATTACCTCCCTTAACAAGATTTGCGTCATTTAATAAGGATCTCAGTCTTTCTATTTCTCTATCTAATCTTTCTTCCCCCAACTTTGTTATTAAATAAATCTTTTTGTTGTCATCATCTGAAAGCATTTCTATATATTTATCATCTTCAAATCTAGATAAAAGTGAATATAGTGTTCCAGGACCTACTTTTACACGGCCTTGGGTCAACCATTCCACATACTGCATGATTTCATATCCATGTCTTTTTTCTTTTAGACTTAATAATATATAATACATAGGTTGTGTTAAAGCTCTATTTGTCCTTTTCCCCATATTTTACCTCCTGAATCTATATCGTATATAGTTATATCAGGTATCGATATAGTTCTTGATTACATTGTATATCGACTATCGATATAAGTCAAGAGAGAAAAATTTATATGCTGTTAATACAATAAAAAAAGAACCTAAAAATAGGCTCTAAAAATACAAATTTTATTTATCTACATTTCTTATATATTACAAATTAATTACTCCCATATAGTCCCAAAGTTTTATTTACATCCAGTAGAAAAATAATCCCTGCACCTGGCTTGCAAATGTTTAAATCGTCTTTTATTGAATTTACAATACCTTCCGATTCTTCTACTTTGGCTAGGATTAATATTATATCTTTTTCAGGTTCAATTTCTATATTAAATAATTTCTCCTTGGCTTGGGTCCCAGATCCTCTTCCGTGTATTACGGTTCCTCCTTTAGAACCAGCTGCCTTTGCAGAATCTATTACATTATCAGATAATCCTTTATCTACAATAACAAATATCGCCTCATAGTCCACATTATTCACACCCTTCTTTTCAGTGTTTGATAGGTACTTACTTCCATCAATTCTTAAGAAATTCTTTAATGCCATGGAAAAAGCAATACCATGATTAGGCTTATTCAAAGAAAACTTTTTAGACATCTCATCATAAAATATATCCTCTTGATCTTTATCAATAATAGTTATAAATATTTCTTTTCTTATTTCTAAAAAACCTAGCATATTTAAAAGTTCATTTGAAACTGTACCTTTACCTAAAAATATAGTACCTCCCTTGGCTCCCAATCTTTTAGCCAATTTTAGTGCCTTACTTCCCTTACCAAAATCCATAATTGAACAAAACAAAACAGATTTACTCACCAGTCCTACCTCCCTCTTGCTTCTTAGCTTTTACTTTAAACATAAGACCAAGAATCTGAATTGCTACCAATGGCATCATAGCAACCATGGCAATAACACCAAATCCATCCACCATTATATTTGCCGTTGGAATAATATTAGCAGCACCCTGAGCGAATGCTAAAACAAATGTAGCTGTCATAGGTCCAGATGCAACACCACCTGAATCATAGGCTATGCCTACAAAAATAGGTGGAACCTTATAGCTTAAATAAGCTGCTATTGCAAAACCTGGTAATAAGAAATGCCATAGTTTTAAGCCTGGTATCATAATTCTTAGCATAGAAGCCGAAACTGCAAAGGCAATACCTATAGATAATGTAATCAATATGACTTTCCTTTTTATGTGTCCTGCAGTAACTTCTTCTACTTGCTCAGTTAATACATATACTGCTGGCTCTGCCAATACAACTACCATACCTAGGGCAAATCCAATAATAGGTAACATCCAAGGATATCCTGAACTTGCTATACCTTCACCCATTACCCTACCAACTTCCATAAATCCTGCATTTACACCAACTAAAAACAAGGTAAGTCCTATATATGTATACAAAAGCCCTTTAAGTATTACATTTTTGCTTTTCTTATCTAGCTTAAACTTAGTCCTATTAAATATTAAAAACAATATAAGTAAAGGAAGTAATGTTATAACAGATTCTTTTAAAAGTCTGGGAAATACATTTAAATAAGGGGCTAATACACCAACATTAGGTATAAAAGCTGCGGCTTCCCCCTGTATATTTGTAATCCCCTTGACTATACTCATAATCATAATAGCAAAAATTGGTCCAGCAGAAGCAAGTCCTACCATACCAAAACTATCTTCTTCTAATGTCTTACCACCTTTTAATTGGGAGACTCCATATCCTAAAGCCAATATAAATGGTGTGGTCATGGCTCCAGTGGTTGCCCCTGATGCATCAACAGATATAGCTAAAAATTCTTCTGATACAATTATTCCTAAAACAAGTATTATTAAATATGTTATTGTAAATATCTTATTTAAAGGCTTCCCATATAATATCCTAAGTAAACCTATGGCTACCATAATGCCAACACCTGTTGATACTACCATAAGGATCAGGGTGCCTGAAAGAATACCCCCAGATGCTAAATTTACTTGATCAGCAAGTATTTGTAAATCTGGTTCAGCTATGGTTATAAGAAAACCTAATATAAATCCTAATAAAGCAACAATATACTTGTTGTTTGTCTTTGCAATAGTTCCTCCCATTAGGTTACCAATAGGTCCAATACCTATATGTGCTCCAAATAAAAATATTCCTAATCCAAGAACAACAAATAAGGCTCCTATTATAAATCTACCCATCATCTCATTTTCTATTGGTACCATTGTAAAATTCAAAATAACAACCAAAAGAGTTATAGGTAAAACAGATAATGAAACTTCTTTCAACTTTTTTAAAAGTATATTCAAACAATCACCTCTTTCAAAATATAATTATATCCTATTTACCCAATGGCCAGACTTTATATCTTATTTTTCCTTCCACACTTTTATAATCTACAAATCCAAACATTCTACTGTCCCGGCTATTTTCTCTATTGTCCCCCATTACAAATAATTGACCCTCAGGAACAACAATAGGATATTCCAATGCTTTTCCCATGGTTATACCTTTTATGTAATCCTCATCTAACAATTTTTCATTTCTATATACCTGGCCATCCTTTATCTCAATCTTATCCCCCGGAATACCTACTACTCTCTTCACCAGTCTATTGCGTCTAGGATTTCCTTGGAACTTCCTCAATATATCTTTTATTACATTAATAAGTCTATGTCCTATTCCCTTAGGTATTTCTCCTTCTAAAAAAACTATATTATCTCCCACTTCTGGATTTGAGAAATTATATGAAATCTTATCTAAAAACAGCTTATCTCCATCTTCTAATGTATTTTCCATGGAACTTCCACTTACTTGGGTAATTGAGAAAACCTCACTATTTAAAAACAAGACAATAAAAAAGGCCAGGGATAAATATATTATCCATTCTCTTATTTCCTTTAATATTATCTTTGACTTATTTGTATCTTTAGTATTCAATGTCAACAGATCCTTTCCTTTTGGGACAGAGGGACAGGTACACTGTCCCAATTTTGTCCTATTATTTATCTATTTATGTAAATCATATTTTATCTATTCTTTTATTCTTTTTTTATATCCAGCATAATATATTAGTATCATTAAAACAAATGAAAAAATAAGATTTCCCGTACTGGATCTTGTTCTGATAAAAAATAAGACAATTCTCTCTACCCATGAACTAACCCTTACCATAGGCATATAAAAAATTTGAGGCAATAAACCAATAATATTAAAACTATGTCCCCCTAGAAAAATAATTTGCCCTAAAATCAAAACAATACTAATAATTGCAAAACTATTCCCTAACAAGATAGATTCTTTACCTGTATCTACATAGTCATAAGACTTATATCCTACAAAGAACCAATATGCAACAAATAGAATACTTATAATAGATATTTCAATGCCATACCAGCCAAAACCCATAATTGCTCGATGAATTAAATATCCTATTAACAAAGGTGATATTGCAAATAATAATAATTTAAATTTCTTCACTTTAATTCCCCCCTCAAAATTTATTATACCACTGACCACCCTATGAATCCACATAAAAAAATTGCCTTCCCAATGTCTCACACTAAGAAAGCAATTTTTTAGGCTTCTTTAAGCCTTGTAGTGGTTATTTTGCCATCTACCTTGTTTAATGTTTTTACTTTTAAAGTTGGATTTACTACATCAAAGTCATTTATAATACCTTCAAGTATTTTAAATTCCTTTCTGTTTATAACAACTTCAATCTGATGCCTTTCAGCTTCATTGTTCCCCCCAACAAGAAAATTGTTAACTGTATATCCAGTCTCCCTAAGTCTTTGGGCTATTCCAGCAGCCTTTTCTTCATCATTTAAGAAAAGATCTACTTCAAGTATTCCAAGAGCAAGTCTATCCTCTATTTTTCCTCCTATAAGAACACCAAATGTTCTACCGAGAGCATAAGCTAGGGTAAATTGAATTCCTTTTGAATTAGCTACTTTACTTATAATCGTTGTAAATATTATTGCGTCTAAGAATACAAGCAAATAAACCGGATTCATTATTTTTTTAGACATTAATATTGTCTTTAAAGTTGCCAGGATATTAGTAAAAGCTGTAATTATAAATAATACTAATAGTCCTACTATTACACTTAATTCCATATAATTCACCTCCATATTTATATTTTTTGTCACTAAAAAACCACCATATATATTCTATGGTAGTTAGTTATTAATTAGTCCTACTTATTTAAATAATTTTCATTGAAATTTTATGATTGAGTAAATCTGAATTACTAATGGGGTTTTCACGCATGAAGTAAAACTATGATAAAACTATGCACAAGATATTTCATTTTATAACTATTCCGAACAATTAATCTAACTTTATAAGTATAGCACATCTAATACTTATTAGCAAATTTAATTTTTCATTAGTTTGAAAAAATTTCTGATTAGCCCATTTATTTATATATATTCATAAAGAATAACTTTAATAAATAGTTTTATTATTTTATTTTCCCAGTTTTTTTATCAAATATCTTTACTTAAGATCTTACGCTTTAAGAACATTAGGAGAAGAATTATAAAAACACCTATAACTAGGCAAACCCATATTAGTTTTACTGCATTGGGCGAAAGTCAGGTCTATATGTGGAGTTTTCACTTCTTATTAATGTAAAACTATATCTAAAGGGGTTTCCAAAACCATCATATTCATCTAAGTATTTGTCTTCCCAGGATACAGTCGCAGTGCTATAATCATCTGAATATTCTACTTCTATATTTATAGGATTCTTAAATTCAGCAAAATCTCCTGGTAGGACGTCCTTGGTGATTTTCATGTGCTCTTCCTTATCCCATCCTAAGACTTTCTCTTCTTTCGAATATAATTCCCATTCCGCTTCATAGTTCTCTTCCATTCGAGCGTGAATCCATAATTTCATTATGCTTATAGGACTGTTAGTTTGGATCTGTCTTTGGTTAAAATCAACAATAAAATTATTATAATTCTCTTTTTCACTATTACTTAATTCTAAAAATCCACTTCCCATAATATCAGGAATTGGTTGATAAGAACCTAAACGAATATATTTAATTTGTTTCGTGTCTTTATCATAGGGAATGCTAATTGTATAACCATCCCTATAATAATAATCTGTAGAAGGTGGAATTCCCTCACCAAATTCCTTTAACTCAGCAAAAATATCCCTAGCATCTGGCCCACCTAAATACTCTCTTGATTGATCTATTGTCATTCCTGAATTAATACCAAATCCTCTTTCTGCCTCAATTGCATTTATAGAACCATAGTGGAGGGTTTTATTATCATTAATATATCCATTTGTATAAAATACTGCATCATCATATTTTAGATACAAACCACCATTATAATAATCCACTTCTATGGGTAGTCCCCACTCATCTACCAATTCCTCAGCACTATCTCCTATGCCGAATTCTATATCATTTAAATATTTACCTCCTATGTCTACTATATCCTCTGAATTTTCTTTCTCTATACTTACTGAAATTATCTTTTCAAGTTCATTTTTCCATTCCTTATTCTTTACTTTTAAAAATTTGCCATTAAACTGATGGATCACCTCAATATATTCATTTCCAATAGATTTTATGGTTTGAAAATCCTCTGAATCATTATAAATAAAAATTAAATATGCATCTTTATCATAACTTCTTACCCCAGAAGATAGTGTCCTTGTAAAATTAGACCCTGAAATCAAGGTTTTGAGCTGTGCAATTTGTTCTGTATCAAGATTATATATCTCTTCATCATCATCATCAAGGAAATTATAAGTTTTTGTAATTGTTACTGAAGATGTTAAAGAAATATTAGACACATTATTAATCTCATCTCCTTTTACATTAAAATATGAATAAATAAAAATTATAGATAAAAGTATAATAGCTATGATTGTTCCTTTTTTGTATATATCTTTCATGTGAATATATTCCCCCCATAAACATATATTTGCTACATATAATATGAAATGATGTTCATCAACGTTTCCGTCATCCTGAGGAGCATAGCGACTAAGGATCTTTGTTTTTAGCCATAAGATTCCTCGACAGGCTCGGAATGACAGCCTTTGGCTGTTGTCATCTAATTCTACAAGTCTTCATTAACTCCTTATTATACTAACGATTGTAATGGCCAATTTGTGACACTTAATTTAAAATACTTTTAGTCATCTTAATAATCTCTTCTATATCAATAGTTGAAAATAATGTATAAGTATATAAATCATCATTCCAATATATTTGGCTTACACCCTTATTGGTAAAATAACTAATTGTTTGATTTTTTATCGTCATGGTCTCAACCTCAATATCCTCAGTATCTAATAAAGTTTCCCCAGCTGTTATAAGCATTTGTTTATAGATAATCTCTTCATTGCTTTCATTCACATAAATAATCCTATTTAAGTAATTATCAGTATTCATTTCAAGTATAGAAAAATCTTTTGGAATATATTCAGGATTCACTGCTACTAACTTCCTATCATT
Organism: uncultured Tissierellaceae bacterium; assembly: GCA_964637035.1. GTDB lineage: Bacteria > Bacillota > Clostridia > Tissierellales > Tissierellaceae > CAZMMV01. Next base: position 10,425 of record CAZWTU010000032.1, on the reverse strand, counting down.
TATACCTTTTTCACCTTTAAATCTTATAGATGTAAACTCTTCCAATACTTCTGTTATAGCATCAAAGAACCTAACTCTATAAGCCTCCACACTCATAGTAGTAAGAAAAGATATAGATATGATTATAAAAAATGTAGCTGCGACTCTTTTCCCATAAGTTAGAAATGATTTCATGAAAGGTGTGCTCTTTTCTTGTCTTATAAGCTTATTCATCTTCTTCTCAAACTTCTTAGAAAATTCATGTGATAAATCTTCTTCTTTAGGTAAGTCCTCTAATAATTTAATTTCTAATTGCCTAATATTTTTAGATAATAGCTCATCACTAATAAAATCTTTACTCATTTAAACACCCTCCTTCTTAGCTAAAATCTCTTCTAGTTTCTTTTTGCCTCTAGAAATCCTTTGCCTTGCATTTACCTCAGATATTTCTAGAATTTCTGCGATTTCTTTATAGCTATATCCATGTGAAAATCTAAGTTTAAAAACATTCAAATAATTTAAGGGAAGTTTAAGAATGGCCTCTTCTATATCATTAAGTATAAAATCATTGCCACTTTTTTCATCTTCTATATATATTTCTACTTCATCAAAGGATATATTATTTTCACGTTTTCGTTTGCGATAAAAATCAATTGCAATGTTCCTTACTATTATAACGATGAAGCCCTTAGTTTTGTGACATTTAATTTCATTTATTTTATCTAAATTGTAAATAATTCTTAAAAATGCCTGATGAACGATGTCTTCTGCCAAATACTCATCTCTTATAATTCTATTAGCAGCATAAAACATGGTCTGTCTATATGTATTATAAAGTTCTTCTAATTTGCTTTTATCCTCTACCGATTCAACCATATTCAAATATATCAACATCTCACCACGACCTTTCTAGTTTCCCATTTATATACATATAACACAATGATAACCTATTTACATATTCTTTTACTAATTTTATATGAACAAGTTATTATATACAAGCGACAACTAATAAAACTTAACTATATCCTTAAATAAACATTAAAACCCACAACAAATTTTGTTGTGGGTTTTATATACATAAGCTTCCTTTATAATATTATAGTCTTCTATCTTTACTAAAATGACTATATGTGATTCTCTCATTCTTTAGTCATCTTTATAAGTATATAATCGTATTAAAGTGTACCCTTAAATTTACCACCCTAAAAGTGCGCATTAAGCTTATACACTAACTGTACTTGCTGGCCTGCAGGTTAAATAGTGCAGCATATTCCTGATTAAATTCCAATAATTCATGATGATTTCCGGACTCACTAACTCTGCCATTTTCCAAGTAAATAATCATATCACTAAATCGACAACTTGATAATCGATGTGAAATAAATACTGCAAGCTTACCCCTTGTAACGGACTGAAAATGCTGGTAGACCTCCTCTTCTGCAATTGGATCCAATGATGCTGTTGGTTCATCTAATATTAGCAGGGAACCACCTTCATAAATACTACGTCCTATCACTAATTTTTGTTCTTGCCCCTTAGAAAGACTTATTGTTCCCTCTTTATTTTCACCTTTTGATAGGTTTGTGTCTACGCCATTGGGGAACTTATCCAACTCTTTCTTTAACTCTGATTTTTCTATAGCACAATCAAATTTACCTTTATCAAAGTGATTGTCAAGTACAATATTTTCCTTGAGGGAATAGGAAAATGTCTTAAAATCTTGAAATATAATCGATAATTGTTTTAAGTAGGATTTCTCCTCATATTCCCAAATATTTATTCCATTAACAAGTATCTCCCCTGATTGGGGCTGATAAAGCCGTGAAAGTAATTTAATAATCGTTGTCTTGCCACTACCGTTACGCCCAACTATAGATAAACTCTGACTACCTTCAATCTTAAAACTACATCCTTTTAAAACATCCTGATCCGTTTCAGGATATCGAAAATAAATATTTCTAAATTCTACAGACTCTATTTTATTGCCCAATACAATCTTACCTGTTTGATTTTCAATTTTAACAAGATCATAAAATTCCATAAGAGGTTTAAGGTAAATTAGTTGTTGATTTAGCATTAATAATTCTGATAGGAAAATATTGATTTGATGGTTGAAATTTATTGTGGCATTGACTAATAATACAAATATAGAACTACTTATAGATGATACCATCACTTTTTTTATCAAATACCCATAAATAACACCCATCAATACAACGGAAAGGATTTGATTAATTAATCCTCTATATTCTCGTGATTGATATAACCTCTTTGATGCCTGAACATAAAAATTAAAAAGATTTGTCAATTTATTTATAAAAAACGGTTGCATTTGATATATACGAACATCCTTTGCAATCTCGGGATTTCTCATTACTCTTAAGTAATAACCATACTCTTTATTCTGCCTAGCAGAGGCTAATGCCTGTTTCGATTCATTCTTTATCATGGTTCTACTTAGTGTAAAACTTAACCCGCCCAACATCACTGAAAGAATCATAAGAATTGGCTCATATACTAGTAAAATAGATAAAACACTAATTAATATAATCGTAGCTTGTACCAAAGTAGGAATTACACTAAAAAGATACTGTAAAGAACCTTGAGTATTAATTGGAAACAAAGCCTCTTCCTTTTTCGCTATAAACTCTGTATCCTCGATCTGTGAAAATGGCACATTGGTAATTTTGTTACTAATATCTCTTAATAACGATTGTGAAAATTTACTTTCCATAAGGAAAGCATTGCGGTTTAAAATCTTATTACCTATTCTCAAAGCAAGTAACAAAATTAAACTACCTATAATATATAACATTACTTCTTGGTAAGATAAATTATTTGAAAGCATCATGATTATAATTGAAGGAATATACATAATTAACAATATCTCTAATGTTTTAAAAAGTGAATATATTCCTCTAAAAAGAAATAATTTCGGCTGCATATCCCGCACTAATTTTAGAAAAAATCTCAATATCACATACTTTTCTTTCATAGGACTTCCTCACTTTGATAATATTTTGCTTGTATCATAAACAATTCTGAATACCTTCCAGTTTTCTTTAGTAAATCCTCATGGGTTCCTTTTTCTACGATTGTTCCATTCTCTATTAGTACTATTTCATCGCAAAATTGTGTACTAGCCAACCGATGTGACACAAACAATATTGTTTGATACTTCATTGCCTTATCTATTTGACTATAGAAATCATACTCAGCCACTGCATCTAACGCACTTGTTGGTTCATCTAAAATATAAATGGGACGCTTTGATGCAAATGCCCTAGCTGTAACAAACTTCTGTGACTGTCCCCCAGATAAATTTAATCCTCCTGAATGTAAGTAGCGTGTCATATAAGTATCATCTAAATTACCCTTGTGGAGTTCCTCCATTTCTAATCCAGCATCTTTCATAGCTTGCATTAGTATTTCTTCACTAACCTGACGGCCAAAACTCATATTTTCCCTAATTGTGAATGGAAAAATATTTATTTCCTGAAATACAGGTGCAAACAATTTAAAATAATCATCTAATTTGTATTCCCATATATCAATATCATTTAAAGTAATCTTTCCTTTTGTTGGCTTATATAACCTTAATAACAATTTCAGCAAGGTCGTTTTACCAACACCATTTAATCCAACCATAGCTATTTTACTTCCTTTTTTAATGGTAAAATTCAAGCTTTCATAAATCCACTTGTTGTTTCCGGGATATTTAAACCATACATCATCAAAGTTAATTGTCCAATCATCATTAAAATTGATAGACCTTCCTTGATTAGATTGCTTAGGAATATTAATAAAATCTAGCATTTTTTTATAGTTATCATGCTTTGATAAGATTTGTTTAATATTTTCCGTTCCAGCCATTAAAGCATTGTTTAATTGTAAAATCAAAACACTATATGAAGCAAATTCCCCCACACTTATTAATTTCTTAAAGTACATAGTAATAAGAAAAACATAAATCAAACCATCCCTTATAAACTGAAAAACATCATTTAATAGTTCTGGAATCATAAAGGTCCTTTCATTTTTCTTATTCAATACATCTAATTTATCATGTAGAATAACTAGTTTGTTTTGCAACCATTTTTGTAGCTGAAATACACGAATTTCTTTTCCGTAAGCCATATCAACTGCTATATCATTTAAATACCACTCTTCTTGTCTAAGGTGAATGTTTTTATTAGTTTCTTCATCTACCTTATTAGCTACTTTAATTGACAATGCAGTATAAATCACAAACCATATAAAAATCATAGCAGATATCCAAACTTGGATTTTCAACAGTATCCCTATGGATATGGCTAAAACAGCTAAATTCCCAATTAGTAATGCAAGATTTGTATAAAAAGCCTGTATGCCATCAATGGATGATACTGGTCGCATTATCTTCCATACATCTTTTTGTAATTTAGGATTGTCATATTCTTCATATGGAATTGATATGTATTGCTCTGAAATTTGTAATAAATATTGATACCTAATCTTATTTCCAATTGGTGTATATAATACCTTACTCAAAGACGATAAAATAGCGGAAAATAGCAAAATTGAAAATATAAATATAATCCTTTGAATATCAATTGCAGATGATTCAATCATACCTAGTACAATCTTTGGAATTTGAATTGTATAATAACTAAATACTCCCACCCCGGTAAAACTAAAGAGCAAATAAAGAAAATATTTTTTATCAATCTTCCATGCTTTTTTCATAAATACACCAAAATTATTAACAACCTGTTGCATATACCACTTCCCCTTTCCATATTATAAAAGGTTAACTTATATTCTTATCTTTTTATATAAGATTATTAATTTTTAATACCTATATAACTGCCTTATTCTTAACCATAAAAATCCTATTATACATATCCTTAGTTTCTTCAAATACCACATGGCTTACATTTACAACAGTTATTCCCTTTAGATTTAATAGTGTGTTTTCTATTTCCCTTGCCACCTTAGCATCTAAGCTTGCGAAGGCCTCGTCAAGGAATATAATATCTGAATTTGATAGTAGTCCTCTTGCTATGGCTACCCTAGATCTTTCTCCTCCTGATATATTCTTTCCATTATCATAAATCATGGTGTCTAATCCATTTTCTAAGCCATCAACGAAGTCCTTTAACCCTGCCCTACTTATGGCAGTATTTATTTCTTCAGTACTATAGTCCTTATATAAGGTTAAATTATTTCTTAAAGTATCTTCAAATAAAAACACCTCTTGCTCTACATTAGCTATATTATTAAAATAACTTGTTTTTTTAACATCCTTAAGATTATTTCCATCAATTAATATTTCACCCTTAGTAGGATTAAAATATTTTCTAAGAAGTTTTAATAGGGTAGATTTACCCCCTCCACTGGGTCCTACTATAAGATATTTTTCTCCTTTTTTAAGATTAAAGTTTATATCTTCCAAAACTTCATTATCTCCATAGCTAAAGGCAACATCATTAAACTCAACACTATTATTAAAGCCATCTAAATCTATGGTTTCCTCATAGTTGTCATGATTTTCAAGGCTCTCATCCATTCTTTGGAATAAGGATTTCATAGAAAATATTTTAGGTAATGATTCTGATAAATTCATTAATGGATAAATCACTCTACTAATATTATTTACTATTAAAATAACTGCCCCTGCAGTAATAGAACCCTTAATGGCCATGAATATAGCTATAATCAGTATTCCGAACTGTGCAATATTCATTATAAAATTTTGTATAGATACGATATAGGTATATATTTTTTCTATTACATAACCCTTATATTGTATATCTTTACTCTTATTCCAAAAATCCTCTTTAACCTTTTTATTTAAATTATTGGATTTTATTATTTGAAATGCTCCTAAAACTTCCTTTATATAGGATGTATAAGCTCCAAATAATTCTGCCCTATGTTTTTCATGTTTTTGCAATGGCTTACCAACTGCCATTGACAATAATGCACTTAATACTGATATTCCTATTCCTATAAATAAGGCCGTAGGACTTACTGAGGCTATAATTATAAATGCCACTATAAATCCGATGAAACTAGCGCCCACTTCATACAAGCCTTCTAAATATCTTTTCTCTATGGTATTCATATCATTAGTTATAGATGATAAATACATTGCATTATTTTCATGTTGAAACTCATTTATATTTTTATTAAATACTCCCTTAACGTAGTCTATCTTGCCACCAACTAAGGATCTTAATAGATATAATCCCTTTGTATAGGAGGCTAATATGCTAACAGGAAGGAGAATTCCAACAACAATGATTGCTTTAATAGCTTCATCCTTAAATATTACCATATCCCCATCTAAGGCCGCATCTACTATTTTCATTATCTTTATGGTTATATATCCATTTAAGCCTTCTGCTATAAGAAGGACTAAAAATCCTAAGGCTAAATATATCCAAGATTTCCTTAATGATTTCTTCATATTGCCACCTCCATAAAGTAATCTTCTGTATTGTACTTCAATATTTGACCATTTTTTATTTCTAATACATAGTCATATCTTTCTGTTATACCTTCATAATATCTATGGGAAATAGCTATAACAGTACTATCTATGGAAAGAATCGTGTCTTCAACTGTTCTGCCTAATTCTTCATCTAAGCTTGAAGTTCCCTCATCTGCAAACAGAATCTTAGAATCTTTGATTATAGCTCTGGCGATAGAAATTCTTTGACGCTCTCCTCCTGATAAGTTTTTCCCATTTTCCATTAACATTTCATGGATTCCTTCATCCTTTTTATTCAACAAGCTATCTAAGCCCGCCCTATTTGCTGCCTTTAGTACATCTTTCTCTGAATAATCCTTATAAAGTGCTATATTATTAAATATAGTATCTTCAAATAAAAATACATCCTGGTAAATAAATGAAACCTGATCATTTAAACTCAATTCCTTAATTTCCTTATAATCCACCCCATCTACTGTTATACTTCCTTTGTAATCATCATAAGTCATAGATAGCAATTTAATCAGGGTAGACTTCCCCGCCCCACTGGCACCCTTCAATAGATATTTCTTGCCTTTTTCAATGGTGAAAGATACATCTTTAAATACTTCTCTACCTTCATAATCAAAAGAAAAATTTTCTACCTTTATTTGCTCTTTAAATATAAAGTCCTTCTCCTTTACTGCATCATAAGTTTCATCTTCAGTACCCTTTGTGATTTTATCAAATATATTAGCAGATGATTTTAATTCATTAAAAAGAGGTAAGATACTAGTGATATTCCATACACAACCATTCGCTAATTGAACCATGAGAGTTACCTTTGTAAGTGAAAAGCCTTGACTAATTAAAGTAGATAAATATACCATGGAAGCTAAAAGAAAACCAAATCCTAAAAACTCCATAAATCTTCTTTGACTATCCGTATATACATTGTAAGAAAATTTCTTTCTTTCAAGTCCTGTAATCGTTTTTAATGACCTTTTTAAGAACCTATCTTCTATATTATTTAATTTTAATATTTCAAGGCCATTAAATGTATTTGACATATCTATTGAAAAATTTTCATTATATTCTGAAACCTCTTCCTGTAGCTCAATTGTTCTTTTTTCAAAAGCTTTACTGATAAAAAACAAGATAATAGACACAAGAAATGCAACTAAAGCAAACTTTATATCTAAAAATCCAATTATTACTAAGGAGAATACGTATACTCCCCCTCTAAAAATTACATTTATTAATTTTAGAAAGAAGTTACTTTCAAATATATTTATGTCATTGATTAAATTTGAAATATAAGAATCCTTTGATTTTTTACTAAAGTTTTTATAGGAAGACTTTAATATCTTGTCAAAGGCCAATATCCTAACATCAAGAAGTGTATCTCTCATAAAGCCTATTCTCATAAATCGTGAAACCATGTACATTATAGTTCCAAATATACTTACTCCTAGTGCAAGTAAACTAACCCTTATAAAATAGGACATTTCTCCAACTTCAATACTACCTATAAGCATGGCTATGACTCCATTAGCCAAGAGATTAGTTAATACAGGTATAAAACACGCTATTATATAAAGTATAAATCTTCCCCTTCTTTTAGTTAATAACTCCTTCATAAGATCCCCCCATTTTTTAATGCATTGTGCTAACTACACTATATCAAAACAATATCCTTTATATGCAAATTTAACACCAAAGGTCCCTTTTATGACATGAGTGGTTCTTTTTATAAGATAAGTGGTATTGTTTTATATATTTATTAAATTGACAAGCCAGATATTTTCTTTATATTAAATAATCTTCCGCTCCTTTTCTTGCGTTTTCATATATATCCTTAGGATATCCAAGATATTCCAATATAGCTATGGCGTTCCTAGTGGTACAGGGTCCATCCCTTAATATATAATCAAATATTATATCCTTATCTTCTATAGTTTCCTTAAAATGATAATTTTTAAATCTATGATTTACTAATCCTGTAAGCTCTAAGTCGTGTGTTGCCGCTATTACACAGGATTCTTTGTTTATAATGTAATTTAAAACTTCTAAGGCTGCACTTATTCTTTCTGCTGTATTTGTTCCTCTAAAAATTTCATCTAAAATACACAGTACTGGATAGTTATCCCCAAGCCCATCTATAATTCGCTTTAAAGACTTAGCTTCTGACATAAAGTAACTATCCCCTTTTACTATGTTATCCGTTGTCCCTATGGAGGTTAATAGTTTAAAGTAACTAGCTTGGTAACCCTTCCCATGTACAAAGTAAAAGCTTTGGGCCAAGATGCAATTTATTCCTATGGCTCTTAGAAATGTGGATTTTCCTGATGCATTGGAACCAGTAACCAAAGCTCCCATATTTTTTAATTCAAAAGAATAGGACACTGGATTTTCTAGTAATGGATGATAAATGTCTTCTGCCCTTAAGTAAAATTCAGCCTTGTCTTTCCTTAGAACTGGTTGTGAAAAATAATCTAATCCACTCTTATAAGAGGCCATAGATATATAACAATCTATCTCTCCTATAATACTATAGAGTCTAAAAAATTCTTCCCTATATTTATTTATTAAATTTACAGTCTTATAGAATATCTTAGGCTCCCTTAGGATTAACATATTAATATAGTGTTTTAGTATTTCAGTATCTGACATATATCCTTCTTTTTGATTTATCTTTTTCATTCTTTTTCTTATGGGATTGATCTTCTTTAACAATTCTTTTATTTCTTCTTTATTTATATTTAAATCTTCCGTATCAATTTTTATTATTCTTTCACCACAATTAGTAAGGCTTATCAAGTATCTAAAGGTTTCCATCTCCGACTCAACCTTCTTTTTAGCAGTTTGATATAGTAAATTATTTATTGTAATAAGTAAAATCAAAGCTAAAAATGCTATTTGAGTATCTAGAAAAAGTAAGCCTATTACCCCTAAAGGTAAGTAGGAAACTATTGTATATAAAACTAAAGGTTTTGTGTTTACATTAATTCCATTATTAAAATAATCAAAGATATCCTTTCCCTCTTCTTTGCCCAGTAAAAAAAGGGGCTCTTGTATAGTTTGGCAAAGTTCTTTGTCTTGAGAAAATTTACCTAGGTTTTTACTCCTTCTTTCCAATATTCCATTATGGAACACTGGTCTTTTTAAGATGTTATATAAATACTGCATACCTGGTAGGGTCATGGTATGATCTATTTTTTCAAACACAGAATCCATATTTAAATCTTCCCAAGTAATGCTGTCTATCACAAATGAATCTTTGTCTTTTCCTTGAAAATATTCATACATTTTTTTAATATGTAATAAGTTTCTTTTTTGTTTATGTTCCTTTCCCCACTGCCTTTTAATGTTTTCCATATATAATGCTCGCTGTTTTTCTTTTTGCCTCCTTTGGCTATAAAATAAAATTATTATGGCAAATACTGACATTAAAATAAATCCATAATTATATTCGACGGCTAATACTATCCCAGCAAAAATGCCTATAAAAATTAGAAAATCAATGAACGATTGTAAATGAGCTAGAAATCCTTTTCCCAAAATATCACTCCCTTCATAAAATAAAAACATTGTGATTATAATGATAATTTCTTATTCACCCTACATTTTATTTCTATCTTAAAAGTTATAATTTTTATAGTCAAATATAATTTTTTCACCATTATTTACAAGTATACAAGGAATCCCCACATTACCAGCCTCTTTTACAGGTTTAAATTCCTCATAAGTATCCCTATACTTTAAAAAAGCCTTCAAATTAACCATACTTTCTGTAATATCAATGTAAATAAAATCAAGATCTTTTTCCGAAAGATACTCTTTCGCAGGCTCACAGCCTGGTCAGTGTTTGCTTCCAAAAACAATTATTTTTTCCATATATATCTTCTCCTTACATGTTTTTATTATCTACTTCTTAATTAAGCCTCTTTCCTGTGAGTCTTCAATTACATATTTCATGAGTTTCCAAAGTT
>CAZWTU010000031.1:7452-18144 GCA_964637035.1 uncultured Tissierellaceae bacterium | reverse complement strand
GTTTCGCTATTTCAAGCCATTTGTGTGGCCCCACGCTAGTTTTGAAGACCAGAGGGCACACCAGCACCCATCTACTGGTAATGATTGCTACTGCTTTATTATTTCTATTCACTTAGTAACCAATGCTACTAATATACAGGTATCCTTCTTCCCTTAATAACTTCTTCTTGAATACTATTTACCCCTTCTTCGCTAATGGCTTGTTTTAAAAGATTTGAAATACCATAGGATTTATTGTTAACAACTAATACAGCCCGTGTTTCATCCCCTATATCCTGATTGATTTCTAAATCTTGGAAGCAAATATTTCCAAAAATCTCTGGTTTTTCTACAGTATCCTTATTGTATATTGTAATATCTATGGTTCCGTCAAGAATTGCAGGAATCATTTTTGTATATTGCATATCTATATATTCTATTTCCTTGTCTTCCCCTAATAATTCTAACCATTTTATGTGGTCTGGGGAATCTAAGTCTCTTCCAACTTTTAGTTTTTTTCTTTTTAAGATATCCTTATCCCTGTATAAAATCACATACCCGCTTAAGTAGCTATAGGGGTCAAATTCCATTACAATACTTAAATTCTCATATTTTTTTCCTAATCTTATTGCAGATTCTTTTGCCATAAGAGCAAAATCATATTTGTTTTCTAAGATACCACGAATCCTATTTTCTGCTCCTTGCATATAGGCAAAATGAAAGGGTATTTCCCTTTTATCCATTTCATTATATATTGCAGTAGCTATTCCCTCATGTTTTTTCGTATAAGGTAATGGAGATACACCAGTAAGAATACCCCAGGATGTAAATTCCCAAAGTTTCTTATAATCTATATCCGTTAAATACGTCCCTAATGTACCCCTTTTACATCTAACTATAGCCTTCTCATTCTCTAGGTAGTTTAAAACCTCCTGGACAACTCCCCTGGATGTATCAAGGCGTTCCGTGTAAGATGATATAGTATCTATCCTATCTCCTGGAGAATGAGTTAATAGATTTCTAGAAAGCATCATCATAACCATTCCTGTTTTATTATACATTGTAAATCTTGAACCCATTAACTTTTCCTCCTAACTCTAACTTTAATATTATTATGCCATAAAAAAACAGTATAATTCTTTATACCGTTTTATTATGGTATTAAAAACTAATTTTATTCGTATTTAGACAAGACTTGATTTATAGAATTTGTGGTTTTGTAAATCTTCTTATAAACATTATTATAAATATCATCATATATCTTTGTATTCTCTTTTATAGGATAAAATATCTTATCCTTTTTTACTATTTTATTTACCCCATCTTCCTCGTTTTCAAAAACATTAATAGCAACTCCTGCTGATATTGCAGCACCTACGGCACATACCTCATGGGTTTGAAGTCTTATGGTTTTGACATTGAAAATATCTGCAGTTAATTGCATTGCAACATCAGATTTGCTACCTCCACCAACTACATATAATTCCTTTACATTAGTCTTTATATCTCTTTCAATGATATCAAGGCCATCCCTTAATGTATAGGCTATACTTTCAAGAATAGCTTTGTATAAATGTTCCTTATTGTGGTCATCTGTCCATCCAATAATAGCTCCTTTAGCATCTGGATAAAGAACATAGTGAGGTGCCCAGAAGGGATATACAAAAAGTCCATTTGATCCTGCTGGTAAATCTTTTGCCTTTTCATTCATTTCATTTAATAATTGTGGAAAGTCCTCCTCTATGGCATACTGTCTACAAAACCATGTTACTAGCCAATAGCCCCTATCTATGGCAAATTCAGGGTTCCAAGCATATGGAATTGTACTTGGCCATGTGTAATAGAAAAATTTCTTATCTTTAACAAACTTCTTACTAGTCAATGCTATTGTTGCTAAGGTACCGTAACTAATTGTAGCTTGGTCTGCAGTAAATGACCCACTGCCAAGGGTTTCACACTGTTTGTCTCCACCTGCAGCAACTATAGGAAGGCCTAGGGGTAAGCCTGTTTCAATACTTGCTTTTTCCCTAATGTGGCCCATTATTTCTCCAGCATGGAAAAGCTTTGGTAATTGATCTCTTCTAACACCTAGAATTTCATATACGATTTCTAAATCAAACCAATCTAATTTTTTTATATCAAAGGGAAGTGCGCCAACCTGCATACCAACTGAATCATGATATTGACCCGTAAATTTATAGGTTATTAATCCCCCTAGTGTTAAGTATTTATAAGCCTTTTCATAAGTTTCTTTTTCATGATATTTAAACCAATTAAACTTAGACCTATTAGAAAGCATATTAAACATATTCTTCCCAAATTTATGAACTATTTTATTCATACCTTTTACTTGACTAGGAGCATCCCTAACTGCTTCTGGAACCCTCCTTTGATCAACCCATGTAATCCAATCTCTTATATAATTGCCATCCTCATCTAAGGGAATAATATTATCCCTATTTGCAGTAATACTGCATGCCTTAACTTTATGAATGTCTTGCCCTAATTTTTCTGATACCCTATTTGTTACAATACACACATTCTGCCAAAAGTCATCTGCGGGTACTTCAGCCCAGCCAGGTTCTAAGGAATAATAAGGTTTGTTCAGCACCCTTTCATTAGCTATTTCATCACCTTCACAATTAAATACCAATGCCCTAACACTTTGAGTTCCGATATCAATAGCCATAATATAAGTTTCATAGTCCAAGTGGCACGCCCCCTTTGTCAAAGTCGAATTTAATATTATTCTTCTGTTTTATACTTTTCATAAACAAGCATAAATTTATCCCTAAATTGCTCTGGTGCGTATTTTTCTAGGGTATGTTTAATATTCCATTCCTTTATATTAGTTTCACCTTTTTGATTAACCCATACTTCAAACTTTTTCTTAACAGCAGCTTTAAACATAGGTGGTAAAGAATTTACTATTTCTTCATACATTTTCTTACTATTACCTTCCCATGTTAAATCTTCTATTTTTATCTTATTCATTTGAATTCCTCCCTTTTTTATTTAAAATGCTTCTTACGATACTTTTCCAATCATCCACAATACCAATATCTACTTTGTCAAAAATACTAGCATCAGGATCATTGTTAATAGCAAGTATTTTTTTTGCTTTTCTTATACCAGCCCAGGTTTGATTGCTGCCAGAAACTCCTAAAAGTAAAACAATAGTTGCTGATAAAACAGTCCCACTAACTCCTACTTGTCTAGAGTATGGTGCAAGCCCACCTGCAACTAAGGGCCTGGTTACGCCCCATTCACCGCCTAAGGCTCTAGCTAGGTTTTTTGCCAGATCCAGGTCCTCTTTTTCTTTTATTGCATTGCCTGCAACTACTACGATTTTAGCCTCACTAAGCTTTATATCTTCTTTTATTTCATGCCTATCTATTATTGCTAGGTTTTTTTCTAAAATATCTTTTTTATTGATAGTTATTTTAGAATTTAGTCTTCCCTTCTCAATAGGAGAATCCATTATTCCAGGCCTTACTGTAGCCATTTGTGGGAAAGTATTAGGAGTGATGATTTCAGCTAATACTTCTTCTCCAAAGGCAGGTCTAATTTGAATCAAACCATGGTTTTCATCATATTTAATTTCCGTGCAGTCTGCAGTAATCCCTGTTTTAAAATAAGCTGCAAGTCTTGGCCCAAAACTTCTACCAAGAGGTGTTGCTCCTAGTAATAATATCTTAGGTTCTTCTTTTTCTATATATTCACATAAAGCTTCTTTATAGTGGTCTGTAGTTAAATGCTTGTCTTGGTATTCATAAATAAAGATTTCATCCAAATAAGTTTTTACTTCTTTTAAATTATTATCTGAAAAGGGTTGACCATTACCCTTATTTATTGCAAGTATTCCTTGGATAGTATAGGGTCTATCACCCATTATTTCTATTGTCTTTCCAATAAGTTCTAGTCCCACCGGAAGTATCTTATTGTTTTCTATCTCTAAAAATATTCCTATTTTCATATGAGTTCCTCCCATTCTGTTAGTTTTTCCAGAAGGAAATCTACATTTTCAGATCTACTAGCAGATAATACTTGCCCATTCCTTGTGATTTTAGGAACAAACATATTTTTAACCCTAGTAGGAGAACCCTGGTAACCAAAATTATTTTTATTATTATCTTCTAAATCTTTTAACTCTAAAATTTCAATGGCTTTTTTCTGAGACATCATCTTATCTCTAAAGCTTGATATCCTAGGGTTAAAAGAACCACTTTTAATAGAAAGAACTGTTGGCAATTTCACTTTTATTTTATCTGTATAGTTTCCCATTTTACTTACAACAATCATTTCCTCTTTACTTATTTCTATTATTTCTGATACATAATATACATGAGAATATCCTAAAATTTCTGCTAATTCAGCCCCTACTTGTCCTGTGTCCCCATCAGTGGATTGTTGACCGCAAAAAACTATATCCGGAAGTCCTATCTTTTTTATTCCTAATCCTAGAGTGTAAGATGTTGCTAAAACATCTGCTCCCGAAAATGAATTATCCCTCATATGGTAGGCTTCATCTACTCCGAGAGAAAGAGCATTTCTTAGGGATGCCCTGGCTTGTCTAGGCCCCATAGTTATAGCCTTAATCTTTCCACCAGTCTTTTCCCTTGCTTGAAGGCAAGCTTCCATGGCATTGTGATCATCTGGATTAGGCATAGACCCTGCACTTTCTCTTATAAGAGACCCGGTTTCCGCATCTTGTTGTATTTCTTTTGTATCAGGTACTTGTTTAAGACAAATTACATAGTTCATAATTTTATCCCTAACTTTCTATATGTTTTATATACATTAAATTAATTTTTATCTTCTATAATAACTCCAGGATTCATAATGCCCTTTGAATCAAAGATATTCTTAATGCCTTCCATTAATTCATAAGAAGAACCATGTTCAGCTTTAATATACTTGGTCCTATGTTTTCCAACACCGTGATGATGGCCTATAGACCCATTATATTTAAGGGTAACTTCCATTATAATATCCCAAATATTTCTATGGACTCGTTCTGCATCTTCAACTGAAGTTTTTGGTATAGTACCCATTTGGAAATATATATTGGTTCCATTCATATAACTGTGTGATGAATGTCCTGAAAAGAATATGGTTTCAGGTACTTCATAATAAACTCTGTCTATGGTTTCTTCATAAATATCTGCTATATTGTCCCAATTACTTGATATCTCTATAGTATCTACTAATAATCCCATTGGTCCATACTCTTCATACTCATCAGCTGCATCATTCCTATGTTTAAGCCATATTTCAACAGGTTTTTCCCCTGCTGGTATGCCACCATTCTCTGTAACTACCCTATCTATAATTTTTCCTTCATAATCACAAAGTCCTTCATCACCCTCTGATAAAAAAATCAATAGGTTCTCTCCTTCTTCCATAAATGCCCCATAAGGTTTTTCGCATTCTAGCCAATCATGAAGTCTTACTACTGCTGGTTTAACCCCTTCCCTCATTATTTTTCTTATGATTTCAAGGCCCTGTCTTATGGTATCCACCCTATAGGCTTGCATCCATCTTGCTTCAGGTTTTGGAAATATTTTTACTGTAACTTGAGTTATTATCCCAATAAAACCTTCTGACCCCATTAATAAATGTCTTAAATCTGGTCCTACTGCACGTCTAGGGCTTGGTTTTATATTAACTATTTCTCCATTGGGAAGAACTGCTTCTAAGCCTAAAAGTAAATCTTCTATTCCACCATATTTAGTTGAAAATTGACCTGTAGACCGTGTTGCAACTAGGCCACCCATTTGAGCTAAATCCATAGATTGAGGGTAGTGACCTAAAATATACCCTTTTTCATTAACATAAGCTTCTAAATCCTTAATATATACTCCTGCCTGGCATGTTATTGTTAGATTTTCATCACTAAGGCTCAATATTTTGTTAAGTTTCGTAAGATCAATAACCACAGTATTTTCTTTTACAGTTTCTGCACCACCTAAAACCCCTGAACCTCCACCATAGGGAATAACTGGAATCTTATTTTCATTGCAAAACTTTAATACTTTTGATATTTCCTCAGTGTTTTTTGGCTGAACAACTACCATGGGTAAAGTAGGTTCCCATCCAACATGCTTCTGATATAAACGAAGAGCATATAAATCTTTGGATTTTTGATTTCTCGTAGAATCATCTTCCAATACGCTTTCTTTACCTAATATTTCATACAAGCTTTCTAACAATCTTTCTTTTTCCATTTTATCTTTCCTCCATTCTAGCTGTTTTTGCAGCTAATATATTTATACCTGTAGCTAATATATTTTCTTCAATTAAGTCACCCATTTTTATTGGTGCTTTAACTTTAGTTTTTTTCAATAAATTAATACAATCTTTAAGCTTTTCCTTTGGGACTTGTCCATGAGAAATTACAGGCAAATAAGGATATTCTCCTCCTTCTAAACTTACAATTGTTGTAACCATCCTTTTAGGATTATAAAATTCTGTTTCAGCAAATATTTTCCCCCTAGGGCAATTGTAACCACTAATATCCGTAATCTTACCTTTTTCCTCTCTTACTTCTATACTACAACCTAAGGGGCATACAATACATGTCATATTCATTTTATTCACCCGCCTTAGTTACTTTTACTAATATAGGATCTTTATCATTAATTTCCTTTGCTAAATCTTGCCCTAAATAAGCTAAAACCATTTCTTGTGGCCTAACTATTTGATGGATTTTTCTATATAGTTCCCTGTCATTTTGCCATACTGAAACCATTGCCTTTTCAATTACAACTTTGCTTCTAAAATAAAGGGACAAGGACCCATTTTCTTCAATCTTATAAGTATTTGGAATTAAAAAATTAACATTTTCCCCAGCTAGTATTTCTGTCTCTTTTCCAACTTTACAATCTTTATTTATATAGTTATAAGCCCCATTAGCTGCAATTTCCCCTGTATCAGAAACATAGTCTACTAAATCAAATACATTTACAACATTACCTGCAGCAAATACTCCATCAACACTAGTCATCATGTTATTATCAACATAAGGTCCTTTTGTTATAGGGGAAATAGAGATGCCAGCTTTTACACTAAGTTCGTTTTCTGGAATAAGACCTACAGAAAGAACTAACAAATCACATTCTATATCTCTTTGTGTTCCCTCTATTGGTGCCATGTTCTTATCAACCTTCTGAACTGTTACCCCTTCTAGTTTGTGCTTTCCCCTAACTTCAGTTACTGTAGTTGAAAGATGTAGTGGAATATTGTAGTCATCTAGACATTGAAAAACATTACGGGCCAGGCCTCCTGGACTATCCATAACTTCATATACTCCTTCTACCTCCATACCTTCTAGGGTCATTCTTCTGGCCATTATCATTCCAATGTCTCCTGAACCTAATATGACAACCTTTTTGCCAGGTATAAGGCCTTCTATATTCATATATCTTTGAACTGTTCCTGCAGTCATAATCCCTGAAGGCCTGGTTCCAAATATAAATACTTGATTTCTAGTTCTTTCTCTACATCCCATAGCCAAAATTATGGCTTTAGCATGGATTTCAAGCATTCCTTCTTGTGAATTAACTCCATATATAACTTTATCTGAAGTGATATCCAATACCATTGTATTAAGTTTTATATCAATTGAGCTTTCTTCAACCCTATCAATAAACATTTGGGCATATTGTGGTCCTGAAAGTTGCTTTTTAAATCTATGTATTCCAAAACCATCATGGATACATTGGCCTAAAATTCCACCTAATTCGTTGTTTCTTTCTAATATTAATATTTCCTTTATACCTAATTTTTCAGCCTCAATGGCTGCGGCTAGACCTGCTGGTCCTCCTCCAATTACTACTAATTCTTTATTAATTACTTTCATTGGATTCACCTCCTAGCCCTATATCTCTAGCTTTTTCCTTTATAATAAATGAATCATGACCTTTTTGGGTTATTTCAGTTACGTCTTTGCCTAGTTCTCTTGCTAATATTGACAATATCTTTGGTCCACAAAATCCACCTTGGCATCTACCCATAGAAGCCCTTGTTCTTTTTTTTACCCCATCTACAGTGGTACAAGGAATAGGCCCATGAATGGCTGCTACTATTTCCCCTTCCGTTATAGTTTCACATCTGCATATAACATTTCCATATCTTGGGTCCTTTTTTATTATTTTATCTTGTTCTTGTCTGGACAAATTTCTAAACTCAACTGGTGGTTTTCTTATAGGGTCATAATTTACATTTTTACCTAAGCTTCCTTCTTCCCCTATTATTATATTAACTACCATTTCTGCAATAGCCGGTGCTGATGCAAGTCCTGGTGATTGTATTCCTGAGACATGTACAAATCCCTTTACTTTATTGGATTTTTCAATAATGAAATCCTCCTTGTAATCAGGTGCCCTATTGCCTGCAAAATATGTTATTATATCACCCTTTGACATATCAGAATTTAAATCATCTCCAACACTAAAGGCATAGTCAAAATCTTCTTTTTTAAATGATAAGTCTTCCTTATCCATGATTTCCCTAGCAGAAGGCCCCCATAAAGAATTTCCCTCTACTGTAGATTGTGGACCACCACCTTTTGATTGTTTGTTTCTTCCCTTTGTCCTTGTAGTTACAGTAGCTCTAGAAACCCCTTTTTTATTTTTATCAAATATTAAAATTCCACCTTTTCTAGGATGTATAGTGTAAAATTTATCTCCAGCCATTTCTGCTATATCATCTGCATAAAGTCCAGCTGCATTTATAACATACCTACTTTTTATAATTCCTTTACTAGTTACAACACCTTGTACTCTACCATCTTCAACTATTACATCTGCAACTTCAGCTCCTAAATGAAACTTTACTCCATTGTTAGCAGCATTTTCAGCTAAGGCTATTGTTACACCGTAACCATCTACATAGGCTGCTGTAGGTGCCCAAAGTGCAAGATTAGGTTCTTCTTTTATACTGGGCTCAAGTTTCATTGCTTCCTTACCGCTTATTTTTCTCATCTTGGGAACACGATTCAATTTTCCAGCTATATTTGCCATATTTAGAAGTTTTTTTTCTTCTTTATTATAGGCAAGTATTAAAGAACCTGTTCTTTTAAATGGAAATTGAAGTTCCTCTGCCCATTTTGTATACATAGCATTTCCCTTTACATTTAATTTTGCATTTAAAGTAAAAGGCATTGCTGCATTTCCTGGATGTATCATCCCATTATTGGCCTTAGAAGTTCCATCCGCTACATCCTCTTCTTTTTCAACTAAGGAAATATTTATATCATACTTAGAAAGTTCCCTAGCTATGCCACAACCAATAACTCCACCACCAACAATAACAATATCCGTTTCATGAATTACCCCTATTTTTTTTCCTTCTTCTATTAATCCACTTCTATCTCTTTTTATAAGTTCTACTCCCTTTGGATGTAAGTTATTAACAACATTTTTGATTTTCCGTTCTTTACCAAGCAAAAGTCCTATTTTAACAACTTCTTCCCAATCCTTAACTTCCCCTTCAAGGTGGGCTATCTTATCTTCATCAATTTTGATTTCAATACTTAAGTCCTTGATACCTAGCTTTTTATCAATATTAGATAGAATACGTCTTTCCATTTTCTGTCCCCCTTTTGACAAATTCAGAATATACACTATTTTGTACTTTCTTTCATTATATTCTTATCTGACTATTATGTCAATGATAATGTACGTTATTTTGTACTTTTATTGTATCTATGTATTTTAATAGGTCCTATGTCTTTATAGGGTTTAAAATCATATCTAATTATACTAAAAGGAGCCTAAAGTGAATGGCCACTTTGAGCTCCTTTTTCAATCATTAATATTTATTTTTTCTAATCCTATTTTACTTTTTCATCTTCTTGGGATCACTAATTCCTTTAATTGTAATTACTTCCACTCCATCTGGGAACATTTTTATTCTTGTAATACAAGCTCTTTTAATTAAACTTCACCCCAAAATTCAATAATATATCTATTATATCAAATATCATAGTATCTCTATTTTCTTTAGTAATTTCTATTATTATTACATCTTCTCTATTTCTAATATTATTTAAAAACCCGCAATCAAAATCCTTTAAGACTCCCAAAACAGGCTTCTCACTATCTAATATCTCATATACCTTTGATGTGAATCTCTCCATATCCTTCTCCATAAATCCTAATTCATCTAATACTATCAAGTCTCTATTTTTCAAGCTATTTTCTAATATAGATGTTAATCCAATTTCAAAAGTATCTGGAAATATTTCCTTTGAATTGTCCCTTCTATTTACATTTGCTATGATGTATTTTTCTTTGCCATCATATAAGGATTTTGCAGTAAAAGTCCTAATATGGTTTTTAGTATTTCTCTCTGTCATATAACCACCAACAGAAACATTTACCCTTTCTAATACATTTTTTAAAATAGTTGATTTACCTATCCTTACTTCACCAGTTAAAAATAAGTTGTACATTATTTCACATCCTTTTATGTAATAAAAATACCCCCAAATAGATAGATTGTTTTTAATTGTTAACCTATCTACTTTGGAAGTATTATATCATGTTCTCAGTTCAAATTTAATCTGAATCTTTATTTATACCTTATGGTATTTTTCAATAGGTCATCTATTTCATCTTCTGTTAAATCATAGTGGTAAAATTTATCATAAAATTCTTCTACTTCATCTCTCATATTGTAATCATATATATCTGGATATAAAAGATTTCC
>CAZWTU010000031.1:0-7352 GCA_964637035.1 uncultured Tissierellaceae bacterium | reverse complement strand
CTTCTACTTCATCTCTCATATTGTAATCATATATATCTGGATATAAAAGATTTCCTACCCATTTCAATCCTAATACTCTATTAACAGATGGTGGTCTATCTAGCCAGTTAAAAGGCTTATTTGGTATTTCATATACTTCTCCATCTTTTACCGCCTGTATATCTTTCCAAATTGGATCTTCAAGTATTCCTGAGTAATACCCCCCTCTTTCATCATCCCAAGAAACAATTATATCTGGGTCCCAAGCAATAACCTGTTCTATTGATACTTCAGATTTTCCCTTGATCCCTTCTTCTTCTGATTTAACCACATTGTTTCCTCCTACCATGTCCATAACTTCTCCATGCCATGAACCTGCAGGTTCTGTTTGCAATCCGTCAGGACCTTCTGCATAATATATGTTTACTTTCATTTCTTCAGTTATTATAGCATTATTTTTCTTTATATCATCCAATACATCTTTACAGTATTTTGCTAATTCTTCCGCCTTTTCTTCTTCACCTAATGCCTTACCTAATAATATATAGACTTCATCTAATTTGTTTATATCATCATCTATAAGGATTGTAGTTTTACCCAATTGTTCTTCCATTTCCTCTGCCTGAGATATGGCTATATCGTCTATCTTACCCATAATAATTATTATATCTGGATCTACCTTCAGTAACTCCTCAGAATTTACAGCATCTCTACCCGCGCCACCTAAATTAGGTAAATTGTGATATTTTTCATCTATATATCTCTTTTCCCCATCCTTTAAACTATAATTCCACGCTACCATCTTATCTGGGTTTAGTGTATATAGTAAGATTGATCCTACAGGATCAGTAGAGAATACAGTCTCTATATTTTTTGGTAATATAATTTCCCTCCCTGCCATATCCACTAATGTTTCTTCAATATCAGCATCTGATTCTTCCTCATTATCATCTTCTGCCTTTTGGCCTCCATCTTCTACATCTTGATTTGGCTCTTCATCAACTACATCTTTTGTACATCCTGCCACCAATGATACAAGTATAAGCATAACCATTAGTAAAGAAATAATTCTTTTTTTCAATTCCATCTCTCTCCTTTAAAATAAAGTTAAACACATTTTTCTTTTTATATTATTTACATCTACTTCTACAAGTTTTACCTCTACATCGTATAGCTTTTGAAGTTTCTCCTCTGTTAAACTTTTATTTGGATTATCTATCTCAACTACTTTTTGATTATTTACTAAAAGTGCTTTAGTCCCATAGGATAGGGCTTGTTCTGGGAAGTGGGTAGCCATTATAATAGTTATTCCCATATCTGCACATTTCCTTAAATAATTTAGCATTATTCCTTGATTGCCAAAATCTAAATTATTAGTAGGCTCGTCCATTATTATTATCTTAGACTGTTGAGCCAAAGCCTGGGCAATTTTTACTAGTTGCCTTTCCCCCCCGCTCATTTGTGAATAAATCCTATCCTTAAGATGTAATATATTAAGCTTATTCATAGCCTCTTCTGCAATTTCCTTATCCTCTTTAGAAGGTGATGAAGAAAAACCTATATAGGATGTTCTTCCCATTAAAACTATATCTATACCCTTGTATTGAAACATGGAACTAAATGTTTGTGGTATATAAGATATTTTCTTAGCTTTTTTGCTCCATGGCCAAGATTTAATATCTACCCCATCTATTAACATCTCACCTCCAAAAGGTTCAATTAATCCTACTATGGTTTTTATTAAAGTGGACTTTCCTGAACCATTTTTACCCAGGATACAGACTATATCTCCTGGTTTTGCTGTAAAAGATACATCTTTTAATATTGTCTTGTTTTTATAACCACAGCTTAAATCTTTCAATTTAAACATTACTCTCAACTCCTTCTGTTAGAGACTAATAAAAATATAAAAAATGGTGCTCCTACTAAGGATGTTAATATACCAATTGGTATTTCCACCGTTGCAAGGGATCTTGCAAGGTTGTCAATTAACAATAAATAAGAACTACCTAATAATATTGTAGTAGGAAGTAACACTCTGTAATCTGGCCCAACTATCATCCTGCTTAAATGTGGTATTACAAGACCAATCCATCCAATCATTCCACTAATAGATACTGACGCGGCAGTGATCAAAGTGGAAGAAATTACAACTATAAATCTAATTTTCCCTGTATCCAAGCCCAAAGTTTTTGCCTCATCTTCATCTAAGGATAGGACATTTAGCCTCCATCTCAGGATATATAAAGGTATTATTCCTACAGCAATAGGTATAATGATGGATTTTATATCCCTTAAGGTAATATTAGCTAAACTTCCCATAAGCCAAAAAGTAATTGTTGGCAATTTGTCATTTGTATCTGCAATATATTTTATAGAGGAAGTCAAAGAAGTAAAGATAGAACTTATTAGGACTCCCGTAATTACAAGTGATGTTATGGGGTCTTCTTTGATTTTTGAACTAATTAAATATACTAAAGTCACAGCGGCTAGCCCAAATATAAATGATGTAATCTGAATACCAGCCCTAGGTAAAGACAAGAAGATTGCCAATGCTGCTCCAAATGCTGCCCCTGATGAAACACCTAAAATATCTGGAGAAACTAGCGGATTTTTAAACATACCTTGATATACAGCACCTGATACAGACAAAGATCCACCTACGAGGATCGCAGCAATTATACGGGGAAATCTAATTTTGAAAATTACAGTTTCTATTGTATCAGGCCAAGTTTTTACTATGGGTAATACTTTTGAAGCTAATACCTTTACCAATAACCCTAAAGAAAGGGGATACCTTCCTATTGTAAAGGAAACCATAAAAATTAAAATTAAAATTAACATAAATAAGTATATGTAATAATTCTTTTTTTCTTTATTTATTAATTTATTTCCCAATATTATGTCACCCCTTAACGTTATCTTTATATTAATATAACGGTATCAAAAAAAATATCATATATTCTTAAAGTGCTTATCATATATCTTTTCTAAATTTTCTTCAGCTTCCTCGCAAAAACTTTTATACCTTTTAATCAAAATCTTTGCCTCTTTAGTCAATGAGGATCCACCCCCATCTACCCCTCCTGAATATGACATTAACAGTGAATATCCCAGAAGAGTTTCCGCTCTATTTATAATAGACCAAGCTTTACTATAGGACATGCCTAATTCATTAGATGCCTTATTTAAGCTTCCCAATTTATCTACTGTTTCCAATAATATTAAGGGTCCTCTACCAAACACCTTTTCTTCATCTTTCATTATACGAAATTCAACTCTTAATTGCAAGCCATTTCACCTCATCAATTGTTGCAATGATTGTTACTATTATAATATAGTATATAGACTTGATATGTCAAGGGAATAGTATACTTTATACGTTTTAGAGTTGCTTAGGTTTCAATTTTAATGACTATTTTTAAAGAAATATAATTATTCCACCCAGGGGTCCCAATTCTTTTACACTTACATATGATATTATATTTTCTTTGGTTTTTAAATCTACTACCCTATTATATAATTATATTTTGTGATGTACCTATAATATTGTATAATATTATAGGTACATCAATAACTAAAAAATTGTTTTATAAAAATTATATATAGTAAAGAGAATGGAGAATAAAGAGCTATGATAAAGGATATTAGCAAATAAGAGGAAATATATGGATTAAGCACAATATACCAAATCCATCTTCAAACACTGTAGAATAGTTTGAAAAGAAAGGGGTAATCGTTTTGCTTCAAAATTATATTGATCAAATATTAAATATTAACAACTTCACGGATGGGTTAATTATAACAGACCATAAAGGCTTTATAGAAAGTTATCATACATTTAGGCCAAATATTAATTCTATTAAAGAAAAAGAAGTGCTTGGAAAACATATTCTTGAAGTTTATCCACAACTTACTGAGGAAACCAGTATGATTATGAGAACATTGAAAACTGGTGCATCTTTTCATAACGAATATCAAGAAGTTGTAAGTTTTAAGGGGCAAAAACGTACATTAATAGAAACCGTTTTACCTATTAAAAAAAATAATAAAATAATTGGTGCATTAAATTTAACTAAATATGTTGTAGACCAAAAATTAAATTCTAGTGTTGATTTAATGGTAAATACTTATTCCTCAAAAAAAGAAAGTGACCTTTATATACCTGATGATATAATAACAAATTCAAATCAGATGTTAAAAATAAAAGATAAATTATACAAAGTAGCGAAAACTGATTCACCAGTATTGGTATTTGGTGAAACGGGAACAGGAAAAGAGATGATAGCTCAATCTATACATTCTCTAAGTAAGAGAAAGAAAGCACCTTTTATTTCACAAAATTGTGCAACAATACCTTCTAATTTGCTAGAGGGCCTATTATTCGGTACTTGCAAGGGGTCTTATACCGGATCAACTGACAAAAAAGGACTGTTTGAATTAGCCCAGAATGGTACATTTTTTTTAGACGAATTAAATGCTATGGATTTAAATGTCCAAGCTAAGATTTTAAAAGCAATAGAAGAGAAAAAAATCCGACGATTAGGAGGGGAAGCAGAGATAAATTTAAATGTGAGATTTGTTGCTGCATTAAACGAAGATCCTTTTGAAGCAATAAAAAACAATAAAATAAGAGAAGATTTATATTACAGGCTTTCCACAGTTTATATCAAAATCCCTACTTTAAAAGAAAGGAAGGATGACATTAATTTATTGACTGATAAATTTATTAATCATTTTAATGAAAAGATGAATATGCAGGTTAGTGGGGTTACTGACGAAGTAAGAGAGATTTTTAATAATCATGATTGGCCAGGAAATGTTAGAGAGCTAAAGAATGCAATTGAAAGTTCCTTTGTTTTTTCAACTAACAATGTAATTGGTTTAGAGGACTTGCCTGAACATCTTTTAATTAGAAACAATATAAAAGAAAAATCAAAAGTAGAGTCCAAGTATACTTTAACTGAATTAGTGGATAATTATGAAAAAGATATCATAAAAACAACCTTGGCAAAAAGTAGAAATGTTACAGATGCTTCAAGAAAACTGGGAATTTCAAGACAAGCATTAAATTATAAACTATCGAAATTTCAATTGAAATAAAAAAACCCCACAAAGATATTATGTACTATAAATCTTATATGGATTTAATAACACTTATACCCAAACCCACTAAAGTTATCAGCCTGTAAATAATTAAAATTTTAGTGAGTTTGGGTGTATTAGGACTTCCCAAATACAGATTTATATTATTTTGCCATAAAATATTTAAATTAGGATTTTATACGATTGTTTTATATTGTTTTATATTGTTTTATTATTTTGGTCAT
Source organism: uncultured Tissierellaceae bacterium (assembly GCA_964637035.1). GTDB lineage: Bacteria > Bacillota > Clostridia > Tissierellales > Tissierellaceae > CAZMMV01. Next base: position 2,043 of record CAZWTU010000031.1, on the reverse strand, counting down.
AAACTTTTCTTCCATCCATATATGTTTGAAGTATATCAATATCCTTTATCTTGTCACTATCTACATTGTATATGTCTTCTGATATGATTACAAAATCAGCTAGTTTGTTCATAGTTATTGACCCTTTCTTATCTTCTTCAAAAGAAGCGAAAGCAGCATTCAACGTGAAACCTTTAAGTGCATCCTGAACACTTATATTTTCAAAGTTATTCCATCCATTCTCAGGGAATCCTTTTAGATCTTGTCTATTCACTGCACTGTGTATCCCTTCCATAACATTCAAGGATTCCACTGGACAATCAGACCCAAAAGATAATTTTATATTTTTATTAATCATACTTTTAAATGGATAACAATATTTTGCTCTTTCTTTACCTAATATATTTTCAAGAATTTTTATATCTGCATTCAGAAATATTGGCTGGACATAAGCAATAATATTTAATTGACTAAATTTATTTATAAGATTTTCATTCATAAGGGAACAATGGATTATACCATGTCGCATGTCCTCTTTTGGAAATTGCTTTTGAGCTTTTTCTATTGAATCAATTATGTTTTCCATTATTTGATCTCCAATTGAATGAGTAGCAACATGCATATCTTTTGAATGTGCAAAGCATATTAGCTCATCTAATTCATTTTGATCTAAAATTTCTATACCTTTATTAGTATCATTTAAATATGGTTCTTTTAATAAAGCTGTTTTTGATCCAAAAGCACCATCAGTGAGTAATTTTAAAGGTCCAATTTTAAAGTACTCATCACCCCACCCAGTATAATATCCCTTTTCAAAAAAATCTTTTAATTTATCAATCTTTGGTAAATTACACTGTTCATAAATTCGTACATTTAATTTTTCTTCCTTTACAAGTTCACCATAAGCATCTATAACTAGCTGGTAGTCTTTAGGTATGTCCTTAAAGTCATCACTATGAATTGATGTTATACCATGTTTTGAAGCCTCGGTACAAGCTGATAATATTAGCCTTTTTAATTCCTTTACATCCGGGTATGGTATAGCATCCCAGATATAGCTTCTTGCCGCTTCCCTAAAGACCCCTAGTGGAATTCCATTGCTATCTAAATCGACTTTACCTCCTTTTATATCATAATCCTCTTCCTTAAGATTTGAAATCTCTATAGCCATACTATTTGCAGAAACTATATGACCACAGGTTCTTGTAAAGGTAATAGGATGCACTCTTGATATTTTATCTAGGTCATGTCTATTTATAAATCTCTTTTCATCTTCAAACTTTTCTTGATTCCACCCTCTCCCTCTCACCCATTCTCCTGGCTTTATTTTGTTTTCATCTATATAATCCTTTGTAATTTCAATAACATCTTTAATAGATCTTGCTCTATCTAATTGAACATCCCTCAAAAACATACCTAAAGATAATACGTGCATGTGAGAATCATTTAAACCAGGTATCACAGTCTTGCCTTTTAAATTTATTACTTCTGTATATTTATCCTTATATTTTAAAGCCATTTCATCATTACCTACATACTCGAATATGTTTTTTTTCACAACAATAGCAGTTGCAGTAGGTTTGTTTTCATCCATCGTAATAAAGTTTCCATTGTAAAATATTTTTTTCATATTAGCGCTCCCCTTAAAAACAAAGTAATCTATTCTAATAATTTTTATCACTAACAATGCTAGTTTATAAAACCAGCATTGTTAGTGGTTTGAAATTTACATTAAATTGAAAATACAACTTTTAGCTAGGTTTAACTTTCTTGCTTCTGAAACTTCTTTTCATAGTTCCATCAGATTTAGCAATCCCAAAGCCTGTAAATATATATATTAAACTGAATACCACAGATAGATAAGTCATTGGAGCATATATCCAAAACTTTCCTACTGAAACGCCTAAGTTCGATGCAATAAATGCACCTGACATACCCCATGGAACTAAAGGCGCAAAAACTGTACCCGTATCTTCTAATGTTCTTGAAAGATTTTTCCTGTGCAACCCGTATTTATCATACATGTCTCTTGACATTTCACCTATTACAACAAAAGAAATATAG
>CAZWTU010000030.1:0-18439 GCA_964637035.1 uncultured Tissierellaceae bacterium | reverse complement strand
GCCTTAAATATGGGTCTTATTATTTGATTTCCTATTTTAGATATTATTACTAGTTCAGAAGTTTTCTCACCTTTATCAGTTTGTTTATAGTCTATTATTTTACCAACTACATCTACTTGGTTCCATCCATCTTCAAGTTTAAAGAAACCTTTTACCCTATAACTATCATTTTTTATAATATCTAAAAACTGAGAAAGCTTCTCTTTTGTAAGTTCCCCATCATAGGTCAAAGTTAAGGTCTTAGGTTTGTTTTCAGGAGTGTTAGTAGTGTCTTCTGATTCTAGCCACTGATTTTCCATAAGATCTTTTTCTAAGAAGTCAAAATCTGTATTTCCATTTATAGATTCAACAATATCTGCTTTATCATTTATTTCTCTAATCTTTGATTTAATATCTTGTAGTTTGTTATCATCTATTAAATCTACTTTAGATATAACTATTAAATGAGAAAACTTAAGTTGTCTTTCAACAGTTTCAATATCTTCTACTTGTTCTAAAAAGTTAACTCCATCGATTAGGCAAATAGCACCACTATAGTCGTATACATCTGCCTTTGAAAATTCAACGGCTTGCAAAAAATCTCCTATGTTAGATGGATCAGCAAGTCCTGAGCTTTCCACGAATACATATTCCATATTTCTATCCGCCATTTCTATTAAAGCAGATACAAAGTCTAGTTGGAGACAAGAACAAAATACTGACCCTCTATTTATTTCTACAAGTTCCATTCCATCTTTTTGGATTAAAGTTCCATCTATTCCCACCTTGCCAAATTCATTCATTATTACAGCTACCCTGCTTTTCGGTAAATCTTTTAGAACATTTGTTAAAAATGTTGTCTTCCCAGAACCTAAAAATCCTGTAAGTAAGTATAGTTTTGTTTTATTTTCCACGGATAATTCCTCCCTTGTCATATTAGACATGCCTATATGCCTATATGAGCATGTCGATATGCTTACATATTACTATGTCTATTTGTTTTTGTCAACCCTTTAGTATAAAATTTAACAATATATTATAAAAAAAATAAAAAGTAAGAAGACTAGAAAATTATATCTCTAGTCTCCTTCTATGAATCATCCAGACCCCAGCCCCCTTCATGCTTTGAAGGAGGAAAAGGACAAACGACTCCACAAGCCATTCTTATTAATACATCTACTTATTCATATATTCTTCTATATCTTCTACAGTCTTTAAGATATCCTTGGAAAGATTTCTACATCCATCTTCTGTTATTAGTAAATCATCTTCTATTCTTATACCTATACCTTCTTCTTCTATATAAAGACCTGGCTCATTGGTTAAAACCATACCTGGCTTAAGTTCAGTATTCACATTGCCTACATCATGAGTATCTAATCCTAAATAATGAGATACTCCATGAAAATAATATTTTGTGATTTCTTCGTCTTCCCTTATCAATCCTAATTCTTTACATCCCTCAGCCAATACTTTTTTAGCAACTTCATTTAATTCATTAAAATCCAATCCTGGCCTTGCTGCCTGTTCAACAGCATCCATTGCCTTTAACACTATATTATAAACTTGTTTTTGTCTTTCTGTAAACTTTCCATTAACAGGGAAGGTCCTACTTATATCCGCATTATAATAATTGTATTGACCTCCTAAATCAAATAAAATTAAATCACCATCATTAGTTTTACAATTGTTTTCAGTGTAATGGAGTATTGTAGCATTTTTACCCGTAGCTGCAATGGTTTGGAAAGCCTTTTCTTTTATTCCATTTTTATTTAGTGTGAAATCAAAATAAGCTTCTACTTCATATTCCACCATTCCAGGTTTAATATTATCAAGCATGTTTTTTATTCCTTCATGGGTAACATCTATGGCCTTTTCAATTAATTCAATTTCTTCCTTTGATTTTATAAGCCTTAGTTCCCCAATATCATAGTAGATATTTTTTATAGAGATATGGGGATATTTTTCATTGATAGTTTTAGCGAAATTTTGTGGTGGAGTCATACTCGCTCCCATCTCTTGCCTTTCTAAATCTAAATATATATTTTCTATTTTATTTCTCATTAATATAGCACTAATAAAAGCTTCAAATTTATCTAGATAATCAACATCTTCTACTCCTGACATTTCTTTTGTTTCTTCATTACTTATGGTTGACCCTACCCATCTTGCCATAACTGGATCTGGTCTCTCTATAAATATCTTCTCTCTTATTTTACCATTTAACTTAATCATTAAAAAGATTACCATTTCTGTATCCACACCTGTCATATAGTAAAAGTTTCTATTAGGTGCAAATGGATACTGATCATCCCTTGATTTATATGGGGCACTACCTGCAAATAATAATAATATACTATTATCTTTTAATTTTTTCCCAAGCTGACTTCTATTTCTTACAAAAAATTCCTTATTCATCCAACCACTCCTTGTACAATATTGTTACCTATAATGATATCACATAAAATCAATATTATATAACTTGTTATGAAAAAATAATATACATTTTTAAAGCAAGTAGACTGCCTTCAAAATATCCTATTTTATTTTTTGTCACAAATCCTATTCTATCACCATAAAATAATCATATCTAACTTAAAAGGTGGGGGACATAATGGAGGTATCTAGTATTATTGAAAGTGTAATTTCCTTATTTATTATGATTTTAGTTGGTGTTTATGGAAACAAGAAAAAGATAATTTCTACGGAGATGACTAAGGGATTAACAGATATTCTTATAGAAATAGCATTACCCATTATGATTGTTACATCTTTTATTTTTACCTATGATAATACTATAAAATCTAATCTTGTCTCAACATTTTATTACAGCATTGTTACCTATATAATGGTTATAGCTATCTCATACCTGGTACTTTTGCCTATAAAAAAAGATAAAAAAACAATTCTGCATTTTGCCAATGTCTTTACTAATACTGGCTATGTTGGTTTTCCAATACTTAATTCCATATATGGACCTGAAGGTGTTATATATGGTTCCATATTTAATATGTTTTTTGTAATATTTTTATGGACCTACGGGCTTATATTATTTAAGGGGGATTTTGAAAAGCAAAATCTGAAAAGGGATATAAAAGGACTTCTATTAAATCCATCAATTATCGCTGTTATTATAGGTATTATAATAATGGTATTTAATATTCAGCTACCAAGATCCCTACTCTCAAGTATGAAATCCATAGGAAATACTACAGGCCCCTTATCTATGATTATTATTGGGGGAATAATTTCAAAGGTTAATATAAAGACCTACTTAAAAGACTGGACAATATACTATGGAATAATTATTAAACTAATAATCATTCCTATAATTATATATCTGGTGTTTTTAATAGTTGGCATTAGTTCAAAAGCCATAAATGCAGTAATTATTATGACCGCCATGCCAGCTTCTGCAATGACTTCCATATTAGCCGAAAAGTATAATAAGGAAAAAGAATATGCAGCAATTTTGGTATCTGTAACTACTTTATTATCTCTGATTACGGTACCCTTATTATTGAGAATAATAATGTAGGTCAAAGCAAAAACAATATTCATTTATTTGAATATTGTTTTACCATTATTTTTCTGCTAAAGAAATATTTATATTAAATTCTCCTATATCCGTTTTTAATGGCAATAATAAGCTTGTTTCATTTGCCATAGATAAAGATTTATATTCTCCTATGAAAACTTGTGGTGGAACTATATCGCATATCGTATTATAGTTAGTTAAGTTTGTTAGGCCGTTTCCACCTATTATATTTGCTACTTCTCCTAGAGCTGAAGAAACAAAATTATCGATTTTTTTCATTTCCATGCCCGACATTATTCTAACCATTTTTAAAGACATTTCCTTGGGAAATCCAAAGAGTATGGAACCCTTTAAATCTCCAGTTATTCCTAACAAAACATTTGCTTCTTTACTGGTAACCATGCCTTTAACAACTTCTAGTTCCCCTCTTTCTATGTCTAAATCTAACATTAGTTTAAAAACATCCTGTGTTGCCTCATAAAAGGAGTTTACATATTCAACCTTCATTATGCCAGTTCCCCCGCTTCCATTATGTATTTACCTAGCTTTTGATCTGTTTTTCCTACATGCATAATAAGCCAAGTCATAAGCTTTGCACTTAGTTCCTGAATTTTTTCTTCATTAAAACCTTCCTTTTCAAAGGTCCTTGCATAATCATTTATCATTTCTTTAAAATCAGCATGAATGGCTTTATGCTCTTCTATATGAGGATAATTTACCTTTTCTTGTAAGGATTCCTCTTCATTAAAATGAAATACTACATACTCTTGCATAAATTTCAAGGTTTCTTTTACTGCATCTATCTTGCCTTCCCAATTTTCTTCACTTTGTACTACTTGAATGAATTCTGACAACCTACGGAAAAGTTCCTTATGCTGCTGATCAATTAAGTCTACTCCAACTTTATACTTTTCTTTCCACATCATTTTAATTATTCACCTTTCTTGTTTATAATTATTATATAACAATGTCTAATATTTCCAATTTGCTTTCTTCTAGGAAGTCTATAAATCTGTCATCTACTCTGACTATTGGCTTAGTAGTGTTTTGAGGGTATATGTACACTATTATTCCTATAGAACCATCACTTAATAAGACTTTATTTCCAACATAAAACTTAGACATATTTTTCAGAAAAACACTTACAATTTCAGGGTCTAAAGACAAAAAACTTTGCTCCCTCAGATGATCTGCTGCATTAAAGGGTGAATCCTTATATTTATATACCCGATCTGAAGTAAGAGCATGATATATATCACATACTGCTATGACTTTAGCATATTCATGAATTTCATCATTTTTTAAACCACTGGGGTAGCCTGTCCCATTTACTTTTTCATGATGTTGTAAAACTCCTTTTAAAACATTATCGCTAAAATCATCTGTTTCTAAAAGAATCTCATATCCATAAAGTGAATGTTTTTTCATTATATCACATTCAGCTAATGTCAATTTACCAGGTTTATTCATTATTTCATCAGGTATTTTGATCTTTCCAATATCATGAAGCAAACCTGTAATTGATAATTCTAATATATCTTCTTTATTGTAACCAAGCCACTTACCCAGACTTATAGCCAGTATACTCACACCTAAACTATGCCTAAAGGTATAATCATCTCTTTTTTTTAGCAGTTTCATCTGAGTAGAAATATTGGTAATTTCAATGACATCATTAACCAGTAGTGTCATTTCATCAGTTAAATTTTTTCCATCTATCTTTTCTCCTTGACTTGCTGAGTGGAAAACATTATCTAGTTTTTCCTCTATCTTAGAATAGCTTTTAACAAATTCTTGATTTATTAGGTCCTTTGAACTTTTATTATCTTCTATATAAATCAACTCTAATTTACTGTCCTGTAATTTATTGATAAAATTTCTAGTTAATGCTTTGCCTTTAGATATCAAAATTGTTCCTGTATTTATATCTATTACATCCTTATCTAGTATCATTCCTGTCTTTAGGTCATTAATATTAACTATTTTAGCCATAATACACCCCTTCAAATAATTATTTGTTCAATTATTTAATGTTTGAATTTATTATGTCATCTAAATTATACCATAAATTTTCAAAATACAACATATATTTGCATAATTTACTTATATTTCAAAAAAGAGCCTTGCAAATTAATCACAAGACTCTTCTATACATTTATTCAATTATACCTAGTTTTTTAAATATTGAATCATATCCGTTGGCACCATAATTTAGGGATCTATTTATTCTACTGATGGTTGCCGTACTTGCTCCAGTTTCTTCTTCAATTTCATTATAAGTTTTATTAACTTTAAGTAACTTGGCAACTTCTAATCTTTGAGATATAGCTTGTATTTCCTTTATAGTGCATACATCCTCAAAAAACCTATAAGCCTCTTCCTCTGTTTCCAAGAGTAAAACAGCCTCTATAAATTTATCCGCCCTATCTGATTTTATCCTTGAATCATAATTCATTGTTTTTTCCTCCCTTATAAGTTACTTGCACATATTAAAGTATTCCAGTGTGAACCCCAAAATAATGGCTGGGATAACCCAGCCACCAAATTAAAACAATCCTACAATTTCTCCACTTGGTAATATATCAATATTGTTTGCTGCTGGAACCTTAGGTAATCCCGGCATTGTCATTACATTTCCAGTTAAGGCTACTAAGAAACCTGCTCCTCTAGATACTTTGATTTCTCTAACAGTAATCATAAATCCACTTGGTCTCCCTAGTAATGTTGGATCGTCTGATAGTGAATATTGAGTTTTAGCCATACAAATTGGCATCTTGTCAAATCCCATTTTCTCAATATTAGCTATTTGCTTTTCACATGCCTTAGTAAAGTTTACTCCATCAGCACCATATATTTCTCTTGCAATAGTCTCGATTTTTTCCACAATTGAATCATTTACATCATAAATTGGTTTAAAGTCAGCTTGTTTGTTTTCACAAACATCAACCACTGCCTTAGCTAATTCTTCTCCACCTTCTCCACCTTTAGCCCATACTTCTGTAAGTACTGCTTCGGCACCTAATTCCTTACATCTTTTAAGAACATAATCTAACTCAGCCTTTGTATCTGTTGGGAAATTGTTTATAGCTACAACTGCTGGTACTCCAAATTTCTTAACATTTTCTATGTGTTTTTCTAAGTTTGCAAATCCTGTTGCTAATGCATCTAAGTCCTCAGTTCCTAATTGGTCTTTTTTAACTCCACCATTATATTTCAATGCTTTTATAGTAGCTACTATAACAGTTGCATTTGGTTTTAAACCACCAAATCTAGCCTTAATATCAAAGAATTTCTCCGCTCCTAAGTCTGCTCCAAAACCAGCTTCTGTAATAGTATAATCAGCAAGTTTCAATCCCATTTGCGTAGCTAACATAGAGTTACATCCATGAGCAATATTTGCAAAAGGTCCACCATGGATAATAGCTGGTGTATTTTCTAAGGTCTGAACAAGATTTGGCTCAACAGCATCTTTCATAAGTAAGGCCACTGCACCTTCTGCTTTTAAATCCTTAGCAAAAACTGGTTCACCTTTAAAGTTATATGCTACAATTATTTTACCTACTCTTTCTTTAAAATCTTCAAGATCCTTTGATAAACAGAATATTGCCATGATTTCTGACGCAACAGTTATATCAAATCCATCTTCCCTTGGCATTCCATCGGCCTTGTTACCTAGGCCTACTACTACATTTCTTAAAGCCCGATCATTCATATCTAATACTCTTTTCCAAACAACCATTCTAGGGTCAATGCCTAAGTCATTTCCTTGTTGAATATGATTATCTAGTAATGCTGAAATCAAGTTATGAGCTGAAGTTATAGCATGAAAATCTCCAGTAAAATGAAGATTTATATCTTCCATAGGCAATACTTGTGCATATCCTCCACCTGCTGCTCCACCTTTAATTCCAAAACTAGGTCCTAAAGAAGGTTCTCTAATAGTGGTTACGGCAGACTTACCTATTTTATTTAAAGCCATAGAAAGACCTATATTGACTGTAGTCTTACCTTCTCCCGCTGGAGTAGGGTTGATGGCTGTAACTAAAATTAACTTTCCATCTTCTTTATCTTTCATTTCTTCTAATAAATCTAAGGATACCTTTGCTTTATACTTTCCATAATGAATCAATTTGTCTTCAGTAATCCCTAATTTACCTGCCACCTCTGTTATGGGTTGCATTTTTGCTTCCTGAGCTATTTGAACATCTGTCTTCATACTAATTCCTCCTTCATTTTTTAAAAATTATCATTATAAAATATTAGTATACTATTATACAAATATATTTATACCCTATTGTTATTTATATCCCCATTTTTTAGAAAGTTTACCTTTCCCTTCTTCCAGTTTACATTCATTATGTTGTATTATAACAGAAGTTTAAGGATTTTGAAATCTTTTCATAGAAAAAAGTAGGAATTCTCCTACTTTATATATCTCTTCTATAATATACCCCATTAAATTTTATTTTCTCTATATTTTGGTAGATTTTTTTCCTAGTATCATTAATACTTTCTCCCAAACTAGTAACTGACAAGACTCTGCCCCCATTAGTTAATATGTCACTATTTACAATTTTACTTCCATTATGAAAAAGTATAATATCTTTATCTAATTTATCAATACCAAATATTTTAAATCCTTTTTCATATTCACCAGGGTAACCTTTAGATGTAAGTACCACAGTAGTGCAGTGGTCTTGCTCCCATTGCAAGTCTTTTTCTTCCAAGCTTCCATCTATTGTTTTTTCAAATATATTTATAATATCACTTTTTAACCTGGGCATTAATACTTCCGTCTCAGGATCTCCAAACCTTACATTAAACTCTAAAACCTTTGCTTTGTTGTTTACAATCATTAGGCCAATAAACAAAATCCCCCTGAAGTCTAGGTTTTCCTTATCTAAACCAAGTCTTATTTTGGGGAGAATATTGTCCTCAACTTCTTTCTGTATATCTTCAGTATAGTAGGGACTAGGTGAATAACAACCTACACCACCAGTATTAGGTCCCTTATCACCTTCATAGATCTTCTTAAAATCCCTAGCAGATTCCATGGGAATTATTTTATCCCTAGTAACTAGGCATAATAAAGAAGTTTCAACACCATCAAGAAATTCTTCAATAAGAACCTTATCTCCTTGATTTCCAAAACATTTATTGCCTAATATATCATTTAATGATTTCCTGGCTTCATCTTCATTTTCACATATAATTACACCTTTACCTGCACAAAGACCATCTGCCTTAATAACTAGGGGATAGTTAAATTCTTTGATTCCATCTAAGGCCTTGTTTAACTCATTAAAAGTTTTATATTTAGCTGTAGGAATATTATATTTCTCCATGAACTTCTTAGAAAAATTCTTACTAGCTTCCAACTGTGCACAATCCTTATTAGCTCCAAATACTTTGAGACCTTCGTCATGAAATCTATCTACAATTCCCACTACTAAAGGTAATTCTGGACCTACTACAGTTAAATCTATCTCTTCTTTCTTAGCAAATTCTATTAGCCCTTCTATATTATCAACATCTATATCTATATTTTCTCCAACCTGACCAGTACCACCATTTCCAGGAGCACAATAGATATTTTTCACCCTTTTACTCTTAGCTATTTTCCAGGCTAAAGCATGTTCTCTTCCACCGCTACCTATGATTAAAATCTTCATTTTTTACCTCCTGCTATTAATGTTTAAAATGTCTCATACCTGTAAATACCATGGATATACCATTTTTATTAGCTTCTTCTATTACTTCTTGGTCTCTTATAGACCCTCCTGGCTGAATTACTGCCTTTATCCCAGCCTTTCCTAGGATTTCAATGGAATCCTTAAAAGGAAAAAACCCATCTGAAGCCATTACACTTCCTCTGATTTTATCTCCTGCCCTATTAATTGCATTTTCCACAGCCCAGGACCTGTTTACCTCCCCTAGTCCTAAACCTACCGTTCCTTTATTGTTAGCTACAACTACACCATTGGATTTAATGTGTTTAGCCACCTTCCAAGCAAACATTAAATCCTCTAATTCTTTTTCTGTAGGTTTTCTATCTGTGGCTACTTCCAGGTCTTTATCAAAAAGATATGTATCCCTATCTTGTACCAACAAGCCACCTAATACTTTCTTGATATTCTTATCTTTATAGTTATTATTAATAATATTATCTATTTTTAGTATTCTAATGTTTTTCTTCTGGCTTAATATCCTTATTGCTTCATCTGTATATGAAGGTGCCATTACTATTTCTATAAATATTTCATTGATCTTTTCCGCAACTTCCACATCAATTTCTCTATTAGCGGCTATTATTCCACCAAATATAGAAGCCCTATCACATTCATAGGCCTTTATATATGCCTCTAATAAATCTTTCCCAGAACCTACCCCACAAGGATTTGCATGTTTTACTCCAACTACAGTTGGTTCTTCAAATTCCTTTAATGTTTCTAATGCCCCATTGGCATCATTAATATTGTTAAAAGATAATTCCTTACCATGAATTTGCTCTGCCCTAGAAATTGTCCCCTCAGCCCTTACCACTTCTTCATAAAAACTAGCTTCCTGATGTGGATTTTCTCCATATCTTAATTGTTTTCTTGATTTATAAGCTAAGGTTAATTGTTCTGGAAAATCTATATTTTCCAGCTGATTAAAATAGTTAGAAATTAAGGTGTCATAATAAGCTGTATAATTAAAAACTTTTCTTGCTAAATATTGCCTTGTAGCCATGCTAGTCTCATTATTTACCTTTAATTCTGCCACAACATTTTCATAATCTGAAGGATCCACTATAACTGTCACATCCCTATAATTCTTGGCTGCTGCCCTAATCATAGAAGGTCCACCTATGTCAATGTTTTCTATAATTTCTTCATCTGTAACCCCTTGTCTATTTATTGTTTCTTCAAAAGGATAAAGATTGTTTACTACTATATCAATAGGCTTGATTTCCATATGACCTATGGTCTTTACATGGGAAGCATCCTCCCTTTTATAAAGCAATCCTCCGTGTATATATGGATTTAGTGTCTTTACTCTTCCATCCAATATTTCGGGGAAATTAGTTACATCTTCTACTTCTATACATTTTAAACCTCCCGCTTGTAAAGTTTTGAAAGTTCCTCCTGTAGAGATTATTTCCCAGCCTAATTTTATTAATTCCCTAGAAAATTCTACTATTCCCGTCTTATCATAAACACTTATTAGTGCTCTTTTCATTTCTTCACCTCTAATTTATAATAGTCTTTCTTCCTTGAACCTGTATTCTATTATCACAATATAGTTTAACCCCTTGAACTAAAAGTTTGTGTTCTACCTTCAATACCTTTTCTTTTAATGTATCTAGGTCATCATCTTGGTCTACTCTTACTGGCTCTTGTAATATAATAGGCCCTGTATCTGTTCCTTCATCTACAAAATGAACTGTTGCCCCAGTTACCTTTACTCCACTGTCTAATACAGCCTTATGCACCCTTTCCCCATAATAGCCCTTGCCACAAAAACTAGGAATCAAAGAAGGGTGGATATTTATTATTTTCATATTAAATTCATGGATAAATTCCTTAGATAATAGCTTTAAATATCCTGCCAGGACTATTAAATCTATATCCCTTGATTTAAATTCTTTTATTATTTCACCATTATAGTCTTTATCATTTGCAAATAACTTACTATCTAAATACATGCTTTCTATTCCTGCTAATTTCCCTCTTGTTAGTCCATAAGCATCTTGTCTATTTGAAATAATCAATTTTATCTTTCCATTAATATTACCAGCTTCTATATTATCTATTATGGATTGGAGATTAGTTCCTCCTCCAGAAATTAGTACTCCAATATTTACTGATGACATAAAACTACTCCCTTGTCTCCCCTTTGAACTTTGCCTAGTATTACATAGTCTTCTTGTTTTTCTTTTAGATAATCCTTTACATTTTCTAATTCCTCTTTGTCTACAGCCATAACCATACCTATTCCCATATTAAATGTGGAATACATTTCATCTATATTTACATTGCCCCACTCTTGTAAAAGTTTAAATATAGTAGGAGTATTTATATCCCTTGTATTTATATGGATTTCCAATCCCTTAGGCAACATCCTAGGAATGTTTTCATAAAATCCGCCACCTGTTATATGGCATAGACCTTTTATGTTAAAGCTTTTTACTAAGTCATATACTGGGTCCGTATATATTCTGGTTGGCTTCAATAGTTCTTCTCCTATGGTCATGCCTAGTTCATCTAGGTAGTCATCAACTTTCATATTTGCCTTTTCAAAAACAATCTTTCTAACTAAGGAAAATCCATTGCTATGAACCCCACTTGATGGAAGTCCTACTAGGTAATCTCCTTCATTTATATCAGAACCATCTATTATATTCTTTTTGTCTACCACACCCACAGAAAAACCTGCTAAATCATATTCTCCATCACTATAAAAGCCTGGCATTTCAGCAGTTTCTCCACCTATTAACCCACATCCTGCTTTTATGCACCCATTGGAAACGCCCTCTACTATACTAGCCATTTTCTCAGGCAAAAGTTTTCCTGTACCTATATAATCTAGGAAGAATAAGGGTTTGGCCCCTTGGCATAGGATATCATTAACACACATAGCTACACAATCTTCTCCTATGGTATTATGTTTATCCATCATAAAGGCTAATTTCAACTTTGTACCTACTCCATCTGTTCCTGATACTAAAACAGGTTCTTCATATGATTTGATATCTAATTGAAACAATCCTGCAAAACCACCTATATCAGATAAAACACCTGGAACATGGGTCCTTTTTATCATATCTTTTATTAGACTTACCTGCTTATATCCTGCTTCCTTATCTACTCCTGAATCCTTATATGTTAAACTCAATAAAATCTACTCCTTTATGGTTAATTTGTTATTCGGGCGACCAAAGGTACGCCCCTACCAATTTTTGTTGCCAATGAAGCTTATCTTTTGTAGGGGCGGTCTTTGACCCCCAGTAGACCCACAGATTTCCCATCAAACCCCCAATGACAATCTAAGCCTACTTACTCCTTCTCTATAGGATATTTTCCATTTAAACATCCTGTACAGAATTCACTTCCACCTGTAGCTTTAAATAATCCTTCTAGAGACAAGTATTGAAGGGAATCTGCACCTATTTCTTGTCTTATTTCTTCTACTGTATTTTGTGCTGCTATTAGATTCTCCCTGCTAGGGGTATCCATTCCCAAGTGACATGAATATTTTACTGCAGGGGAAGATATTCTTACATGTATTTCTTTGGCTCCTGCATCCTTTAACATTTGAACTGTTCTTTTTATTGTAGTTCCTCTTATTATGGAATCATCTACTAATATTACTCTTTTGCCTTCCACATTTTCCTTAAGAACATTTAGCTTGATCCTTACCCCTTGTTCTCTAAGCTCCTGTGTGGGCTGTATAAATGTTCTTCCTACATATCTATTTTTTATAATCCCCTCTTGATAAGGAATCTTTGATTGTTCTGCATAACCTATAGCGGGAATTGTACCAGAATCTGGAGCTCCTATTACTATATCTCCATCTACACCTGCTTCCCTTGCAAGTTGTTTACCAGCTTCTATCCTAGATAGATAGATACTTTTACCATCTGATTTACTATCAGGTCTTGCAAAATATATTATTTCAAATAAACACGGCCTTTTTTCCTTACTCTCATGTTTTATGGATTTCAAGCCATTTTCATCTATAACAACTATTTCCCCAGGCTCAATATCCCTAATGAATTTTGCCCCAATAGTATCAAAGGCACAGGTTTCAGAAGCTAGTATATAGTCATTGCCTAGAATGCCTAGGCATAAGGATTTTACCCCATGAGGATCCCTAGCACCTATTAGTTTTTCCCTTGTCATTATAATCAATCCATAGGTGCCTACTATATCTCCTAAGGCGCTAACAATAGCATCTTCCACATCATCCTTATGGTATCTAGCGATTAAATTCGCTATTACTTCTGTGTCTAATTCAGATTGGAATATTGTTCCATTATCTTCTAACTCATCCTTTAACTTTTGAAAATTAACTATGCTACCTTCATGAACTAAGGCTAAGGCCCCTCTTTTATATCCTACTACTAAGGGCTGGGCGTTAACAATTGTTGATTCTCCTACTGTTGCATATCTAACATGGCCTACTCCAATATTGCCCCTAAGCCTCTCCATGGTTTCCTTAGGGAAAACCTCATGTACTAATCCTAAATCCTTAAAATAATCTACAAAGCCATTATTGTTAACCGCAATACCTGTACTCACTTGTCCCCTATGTTGTAATGCATAAAGTCCATAATATATTATCTTAGAAACTTCTTCTCTATTCTGGCTAAAAATCCCTACAACTCCACTCACAGTCTTAATCTCCTTCTATTTTGAATTTAAGTCCCTATCCATTTCCTCTACACCTTTTATCATTTCTAATTTATAATCTTTAAATTTTTGTCTTAAGACTGGGTACTTTATAGAAAGCATTTGAACTGCTAAAAGTCCTCCATTTTCCCCTCCATCAATAGCTACAGTTGCCACTGGCACACCCTTTGGCATTTGAACAACTGAAAGCAGTGAATCTAACCCATCCATAGTGGATGATTTAGCAGGAATACCTATTACAGGAAGAGGGGTCAAGCCTGCAAGTACCCCTGCTAAATGTGCTGCTTTCCCAGCTATGGCTATAATAACCTCAATACCATTTTTCTCTGCATTTTCTGCAAATTCAACGGCTTTATAAGGTGTTCTATGTGCCGATATTACATGTTGTTCATAAGCAACTTCAAATTTATCTAAAATATGAATTACCTTATCACTTATTTCTTTGTCTGATATGCTTCCCATTATTATAGAAACTTTCATTTTTTCACTCCTAATCAAAATATTTAATTCCGGAAAGAATAATTTGATTTTTTCCCTTTATATTTGAATTTTTATACAAGCCACTAGCAATTCTATCTATTGATGCAATAGTTCCCAGGACCCTACCATCAGGGCTAGACATGGATTCAATACCATAGCTTGAGCCTGTTGGATTTTTTATAAATTGACTAGATATTTGACCATTTTCTATTAATTTTTCTAAGTTCTTGCCTACTATCCTAGCTTCCTTACTAGCTAATGGTGAAGTATATATATCCCCTAACTTCATCTCACTAAACCAAGGAGATAAATTAGAAGAAACTCTAATATCTACTTGCTTTGAAATAAATCCATCATTTTCATTGTAAATAATACTTGCTGAATTTTCATCTAAGTCTTTTACTTGACCAGCTTCTATAAGACCTAATTTCATAAGTCCCATAAAACCTGCTCCTACTCCCAATATTAACCCATCCCTTTTATAAAGATGATTGTTTATGGCTTCAGCAATCTGAGGATTTCTAAGAATTAAATTCATTAGTTTACCACCAGTTTCTGGCTCATCCCCAAATAAGGAACCATTTGGAAAAGCTAATATTTGAGAGTTTTTAATCTTTTCACTTAGGGCTTTATAGGATTCTTCCATATCTTTTAATGAAAGAGATTTAAATACAAAGTAGTCTACCTCTCCACCATTATCCTTAAAGGCCTTACCCAAATCATATTCTCCATGGCTTCCCGTAAATATTGGTATCAAAACCTTTGGTTTAGCAATCTTTGATTTTCTACTTATTATGCTTCCTTTATTATAATTTATATCTTTATAATCTGATTTTCCTTCATTAATAGGGAATGTATCATTTAAGGTTTTTGTGTATTCATCTATTAATGTATCTAATTTTATAATTTCTCCACTTATTTCTATATAATCCTCTTCTATGGTAGTCCCAATTTCAACTAGATTAGCTTTAGCTTTTATTGCCTCAATGGCCTTACCTTTTAACTCTACTAATATAGAACCATATAAGGGCTTAAATAGGTCTTCAGTATCAGTGTTCTCAAATTTAAATCCAATTTTATTTCCCATGGACATTTCACCAATTGATCTGGCTATTCCCCCAAATTCAACTGTGGAAGCAGAGATTATTTCTCCCTTATTTACTAGGTCTTTAATCCATTTATAGTTATTCTTTAGCTGGTTAAAATCAACCATTCCATTATTATCTATATCTAGTTTTACTAAAACTACCTTTGATCCAGTATCTTTAAATTCTGGTGATATTATGTTCTCAACCTTATCAGTTGCTACTGCAAAACTAACTAATGTAGGAGGGACATCTATATCTTCAAAGGTGCCACTCATACTATCCTTGCCACCTATACTAGGTGCATCCATGTTTTTCTGTACCATATAGGCCCCAAGTAAAGCTGAAAATGGTTTTCCCCATTTGCTTTCATCTTCTTCTAATCTTTCAAAATACTCTTGAAAAGTAAGTCTAATCCTTTCATGGCTACCACCCATGGCCACTATTTTAGCAATAGAATGTATTACAGCATAATATCCACCGTGGAAAGGGCTCCATTTTGAAAGCTTAGGATCATAACCATAAGTCATTAATGAACATGTATTTGTCTCCCCATTTAAGACTGGTATCTTTGCTGCCATTCCTTCAGCCGGCGTCAATTCAAATTTACCACCTAAAGGCATAAGAATACTCCCAGTCCCAACCGTATGGTCAAATCCTTCTACTAATCCTTTTTGGCTAGATGTATTTAAATCTTTGAGATTGTCTATAAAATCAGCTTTAATATCTCTTCCCTTTATATGTGAAGGGTGTCTTGTTAAATATGAATTTCCCTCTGGTTGTTCCACCCTTACCTTACTCTTTTTTCTTATACCATTAGTATCTAAAAATTCCCTTTTAATATTTACAATTTCTTCTTCACGCCAATATATCTTTAAAGACTTTTCTTTTGTAACCTTAGCAACAAGAGTAGCTTCAACATCCTCTGCCTTTGCAAAATCCATAAACTTATCTAAATCATCTTTATCTATAACTACCGCCATTCTTTCTTGAGATTCTGAAAGGGCAATTTCTGTCCCATCTAAGCCTGGATATTTCAAAGGCACTTTATCTAAATCAATAGTTAATCCATCAGCTAATTCCCCAATGGCTACTGAAACTCCACCTGCACCAAAATCATTACATATCTTGATCATTTTAGAAACTTCCTTGTTTCTAAACAAACGAAGTATTTTTCTTTCTACAGCTGGGTTCCCTTTTTGTACCTCTGCATGGGATGTCTCTAAGGATTCTTTACTATGTTCTTGTGATGAACCTACTGCCCCACCCAGACCATCTCTCCCAGTTCTCCCACCAACTAATACTACTACATCTCCTGCTTCTGCACTGGCCCTATAGACAGCATCCTTTGGAGCTGCTGCAACTAGTGCACCTAATTCCATTCTTTTAGCAAGATAACCCTTGTCATAAATTTCCTTAACATAACCTGTAGCAGCACCTATTTCATAGCCATAGGAACTATAACCATCCCTAGCTGTCCTAGTTATTTTTCTCTGTGGAAGTTTTCCTCTTAAAGTTTTTTCATACCTTGTCCTAGGATCTCCAGCACCTGAAATTCTCATAGCTTGATAAACATAGGCCCTTCCAGATAAAGGATCTCTTATGGCTCCACCTAAACAAGTGGCAGCCCCTCCAAAGGGTTCCATTTCCGTAGGATGATTGTGGGTTTCATTTTTAAACATAAGAAGCCATTTTTCATCCCTGCCATCTATATCTACATCTATTTCTATACTTGCAGCATTTACTTCCTCAGATACTTCTTTATCATCTAATAAACCTTTTTTCCCTATTTCTTTCATATTGATAGTAGCTAAATCCATTAAGGATATTACCTTTTCTTTGTCTTCATATACAAATTCTCTAGAATTTAAATATTGCTTTAGTGCATTTTCAAAAATATCCTTATACTTTCCCTCTTCAATAGATATATCCGTAATTTCAGTCATGAAGGTAGTATGCCTACAGTGATCTGACCAATATGTATCTATAAGTTTCAATTCTGTAATAGTTGGATTTCTCCTTTCATCATCTCTAAAGTAAGCTTGGCAATATCCCAAGTCCTCCATATCCATTCCAATACCATAGAGGGACTTAAAAGCCTGTAAGCCTGATTGATCCATATGAATAAATCCATCTATTGACCCAATCTTTTCTCTAGCTTCCTCTTCTTTTATGAAAGTAAAACTATCTAGATCAACTTCCTTCATCTCAATAGGATTTATATAATAACTTTTAACTTTTTCTAATTCACTTTCTTCTATGTTTTCTAATATTATAATCTTTGAATTTTGAACTTTTATATCTTCTCGTTTCGTTAACATTCTAATTAGCTTTTCAGTAGAATCTTCCCTTTTATTATATTGTCCCTTTAAGAACTCCACCCTAAAAGCTCTTTCATTGTCCCTAATAAAAGTGTTTTCTTCATATTTATAATCTAAATTCTTTTCATATAAAATCTTATCTTCTATTAGACCTTTTTCTTCTTCATTTACATTTATCAAATCATAAACATTTACAATCCTTGCTCCCTTTAAGGATTCTATGCCTAGAAAATCTTTAAGATCTTTTAAAAGGAGCTTTGCCTCAGTATTAAATTCTCTTTTCTTTTCAATAAATACTCTTTTAAATTCCAATATAAACCCTCCTCAAAAAATTAAATAGCCCAACCAGGTAGGCTAAGCGAAACCTACCCGGCTGGGCTTTTATCCCTTCGGTGTAATACTGAAACAGTATCTGTACCGCTTGGACCAGCAAGAACTTAATCTCCGGAACCCTAGGTACACTTTCGCTCATAGACAAATGATTATCGGTCATTTAGTAGAAACATCTCAACCTTATTATGAGATTTATATGAGCTATCTATTCATTACTATTAAATCTTAACAGTATGATAGATACTTGTCAAGAAGTTTTTAATTTAAAGTTAATATCTGTATGTTGCTGCCACACCAGTGTCAGAAGGC
>CAZWTU010000029.1:0-18449 GCA_964637035.1 uncultured Tissierellaceae bacterium | reverse complement strand
AAGGTCAAAGAAAGTCAAAGACGGAGGGTGATGGAAATGGCAGGATTAACGAATATTATAGAAATCTTTATCAAGAACCTGTTGGACCAGACTGAGGATGGTATTATAGAAATACAAAGAAATGAGCTGGCAGAACACTTTGAATGCGCTCCTTCACAAATAAATTATGTACTAACTACTCGCTTTACTCCCTACATGGGTTATTATATTGAGAGTAGAAGAGGTGGAGGTGGGTATATTAAGATTATAAAGGTAGATATAGATACTAATGAAGATATTAATAATATAATCTTGGACACCATAGGGGAATCAATTACTAAAAACAAGGCCTATCATATAATTGATGGCTTTGAAGAGGAAGGGATAATAAGTAAAAGGGAAAGGGATATAATTAAGGCAGCTTTAGGAGATAGGGCTATGTTTAATATAGGTTATAACGATAGAAATAAATTGAGGGCTGATATTTTAAAGAATATATTATTAATTTTGATTAAATAGGAGGTGTTAGCTTTGTTATGTGAATCTTGCAATAAAAATAAGGCTACAATACATTTTAAAAAGATTGTAAATGGGAAAAGTGAAGAAAAACACCTATGTGAAAGTTGTGCTAAAGAAGGTAATGAATTAGATTTTAATTTTGCTTTACCTTTTCATAAGATATTTATTGGACTTTTAGATTCCATAGGTGAGATAGAAAAAGGCAATCAAGAATTCAAGAAGATTAATTGTTCAAATTGTGGTCTTGACTATAAAATGTTTATGGATACAGGAAAATTTGGATGTGAAAAATGTTATGGAGTATTTGAAGAAGATATAGATTCTCTTTTAAAAAGCATACATGGTCACAATGAACATAAGGGGAAATTGCCTAAGAGAGTTAAGGGTAAAATCCTTAAGAAAAGAGAAATAGATGGACTAAGGGAAGAGCTTAAAAGGTCAATAGATGTAGAAGATTTTGAAAAGGCAGCAATATTAAGAGATGAAATAAAAAAAGTAAATGATAAGATTGAAAGCTGTGAGGAGTGAGAATATGACTAAATGGCTAGAATGTGAAGGTAAAGAAGAGGATGTTGTAGTTAGTACTAGGCTTAGGCTTGCAAGGAATATAGGTAAATATAAATTTCCAGGTTTTTTGGACCTTCAAGAATCAGAGTCTATAACCCAGGAAGTTTTAGATGCTATGAAAGATAATAATGAAAACTATAAATTTTATAGAACTAAGGATCTAAGTAGAAAAGAAAAGAATATATTTGTAGAAGAACATCTAATAAGTCCTAATCTTGCTAAAGCTGAAGACTATGGCAGTTTTCTTTTAAGGCAGGATGAAAAAGCTACTATAATGATTAATGAGGAAGATCATATAAGAATTCAGGTTATTTTACCAGGTTTAAATATTGAAAAAGGATGGGTAATGACCTCTGAAATAGATGATATCCTTGAGTCTAAAATTGATTATGCATTTCACGAGAAATTTGGATATTTAACATCCTGTCCTACTAATGTGGGGACTGGACTTAGGGCTTCTGTTATGGTTCATCTTCCCAGCCTTACTATGACTGGGCAAGTAAATACTATTATGGATGGTCTAACAAAGATTGGTCTTGCTGTAAGAGGATTACATGGTGAAGGTTCCAAATCCCTAGGAAATCTTTTTCAGATATCTAATCAAACTACTATGGGAGAAAGTGAAGAAGATATAATAAAAAAATTAAATAAAATAGTTTGTCAAGTAGTAAATAGGGAAAGAAATACAAGGGAATATATTTTGGAAAAGAAAAATATAAACTTAAAGGATAGGGTGTTCAGATCTTTGGGTATATTACACTATAGTAAATTAATGACTTCAATTGAAGCTATGAACCATCTTTCTAATATAAAACTAGGTAGGGATATTGGTATAATAGAAAATATAAATTCTAAGGATATTCTTAAACTTATGGTAGAAATACAACCTTCTAGTATACAGAAGGACTTAGATAAGGACTTATCTAAGGAAGAAAGAGATATTATAAGATCTGATAAAATAAGGGAAAAATTAAGGAGTTTGGAGGGTTAAGAAAATATGGCAATGTTTGGAAGGTTTACAGAAAAAGCACAAAGGGCAATATTATTGTCCCAAGAAGAAGCGAAAAAATTGAAACACAATTATGTGGGTACAGAACATTTACTCCTAGGATTAATAGGAGAAGAAGAGGGTGTTGCTAGTGAAGCCCTTATGCAACTAGATATTACATTGGAAAAGGCTAGAAATGAAGTCGTCAGTTCCATAGGTAAAGGGGATTATGGGGCAGATATTTTAGGCTTTACTCCTAGGACTAAAAGAATTTTTGAATTAGGATTTGTAGAAGCTAGAAATTTAGGTCACAATTATGTTGGTACAGAGCATCTACTTTTAGGATTAATAGCTGAAGGAGAAGGTGTAGCCATAGTAATTTTACAAAAGCTAGGTGTGGATGTAAATAAATTAAAGCAATTAGTTCTAAGTATGATTACTGAAACAGGTGCAAAACAAGCTGGTGGACAAAAATCTAATAATAAGGATACTCCTAATTTAGAAAAATATAGTATTGATTTAAATAAAATGGCAGAGGCTGGGAAAATAGATCCTGTAGTTGGTAGAATGAAGGAAATAGAAAGAGTAATCCAAGTATTGAGCAGAAGAACTAAAAACAATCCAGTTTTAATTGGGGAGCCAGGTGTGGGTAAGACAGCCATTGCTGAAGGATTGGCTCAAAAGATTGTAGAGGGCAATATACCTGAAATTATGAAAGGTAAAAAGGTAGTTTCGCTAGATCTTCCTGGTATGATTGCAGGTGCAAAATACAGGGGGGAATTTGAAGAACGTTTAAAGTCTGTAATGGGGGAATTAAAAGAAGCTGGAGACATTATATTATTTATAGATGAACTCCATACAATAGTGGGGGCTGGGGCTGCTGAAGGAGCCGTTGATGCTTCTAATATACTAAAGCCAATTCTTGCCAGGGGAGAACTACAAATAGTAGGAGCTACTACTATTGATGAGTATAGAAAATATATTGAAAAAGATTCTGCCTTAGAGAGAAGACTGCAAACTATTATGGTTGAAGAACCAGATGTAGAAGATACTATAAAAATATTACAAGGCTTGAGGGACAGATATGAAGCCCATCATAGGGTTAAAATCTCAGATGAGGCTATAGGGGCAGCGGCAGAGTTATCAAGTAGATATATAACGGACAGGTTTTTGCCAGACAAGGCTATTGACCTAATAGATGAAGCTGCATCTATGATTAGGATAAATTCTTATGTAGCTCCTGATGATTTAAAGGATTTAGAAGAGAAGTTAGAAAATTTATCTCAAGAAAAAGAAGAGGCTATTAACACTCAAAACTATGAAAAAGCAGCAAATATAAGAGACGAAGAAAAGAAAATAAAAGAAGAATTAGAGAGCAATAAAACTAAATGGGAAAAAGAAAAACAAACTACAAATATGGTAGTAAATTATGAAGAAATTGCAAAGATTGTTTCTAATTGGACCGGTGTTCCTGTTACAAAGATGACTACAGAGGAAAGTGAAAGACTTTTAGATTTAGAAAACATCTTACATGAAAGGGTAATAGGACAGAGCCCGGCAGTAAAAGCTGTGTCTAGAGCTGTCAGAAGGTCTAGGGTAGGACTAAAGGATCCAAACAAGCCTGTTGGTAGTTTTATATTTGTTGGACCTACAGGAGTTGGTAAGACCTATTTAGCCAAGGCTTTAGCTGAAGCCTTATTTGGTGATGAAGAAGCTATGATTAGAATAGATATGAGTGAATATATGGAAAAACATTCAGTTTCTAGGCTTGTAGGATCTCCTCCAGGATATGTTGGCTATGATGAAGGTGGTCAACTAACAGAAGCTGTAAGGAGAAAACCCTATGCTGTAATATTATTTGATGAAATAGAAAAGGCACATCCTGATGTATTTAATATGTTACTGCAGATATTAGATGATGGAAGACTGACAGATTCTAAGGGGAGGACTGTAAATTTCAAAAATACAGTAATTATAATGACGTCAAATGTAGGAGCTACTTCTATTAAAAAACAAAATGTACTAGGATTTTCTTCAGGCAAGGAAGAAGATGTTGAAGAATATGAAAGAATGAAAGAAATAATAACTGAGGAATTGAAAAGAACCTTCAGGCCTGAATTTTTAAATAGATTAGATGAAGTAATAGTTTTCCATAGCTTAGAGAAAGAACATATAAAAGAAATAGTTGGAATAATGATAAAGGATCTGGAAAAACGGTTATTGGAAATGGATGTAAAAATTAAGGTCACAGAAAATACTAAAGAATTTATTAGTAAAAAAGGATTTGATTCAACTTATGGTGCAAGGCCTCTAGAAAGAACCATAAGAAGGATGATAGAAGACGAATTAGCAGAAGAAATTTTAAGGGGAAGCATATCTAAAAAGGATACAATATTAATAGATTTTGAAGATGATAAATTAAAATTTAAAGTTGAATAAAAATGGGAAAGGGCAATAGCTCTTTCCTATACATATATGGGAGTGGTGAGATGAAGAAACGAACGGTATATATCTGTGAGGAATGTGGTTATCAAACTAGTGGGACCTTAGGGAAATGCCCTCAATGTAATTCTTGGCATAGTATAAAAGAAACCGTAATAGAGAGGGATAAGCCATCCAGTAAAGCTAGGCAAATAGATAGAAGTCCTATTAGCCGATTAAATGAAATCATCCCTACTAATAGTGATAGAATAGTTTCCAGCATAAATGAATTTAACAGGGTTATGGGTGGTGGTATAGTTAAAGATTCTATAACTATATTAGCTGCAAAACCTGGGGCAGGGAAATCTACTTTATTAATGCAAGTTGCTAACGACTTGGCTTCTATGGGGCTTAAGGTTATATATGCTTCTGGTGAAGAAAGTGAGTCCCAAATCAAGAGTAGGGCAGACAGGGTAACAGAAAAGATTGATCCTAATGTATGGGTTATGTCTGATAATAGCATGGACAATGTTTTGTGGAATATTGAAGAAATAGATGGGGATATAATTATTGTTGATAGTATACAAACATTTACATTAGCTGAATTTTCAGGTTCAAGGGCAGGTTCCCCGACTCAAACTATGGAATGTGCAAATGCCTTAGTAAATATAGCGAAAAATAAGGACAGGCCTAGGGCTGTAATATTAGTAGGGCAAATGACAAAAGATGATGAAATGGCAGGGGTTAGAGCATTAGAACATTTAGTTGACACAGTCTTGATCATAGAAGGAGAAAGTGGAGAGGAACTAAGAACTTTATTGACTACTAAAAATAGGTATGGTTCTACTGGGGAAATGGGTTTTTTCTATATTACCGATAAGGGAATGATTTCTATAGACAATCCTTCCGAATACTTTATGACCACTAGGGAAGGGGACAGTAAGGTACCAGGAAGCTCTATTACAGTTGTAAGAGAAGGGACAAGGCCTATTATTTTGGAAATAGAATCCCTAGTGTCTACTTCATTTACACCATATCCGGCTAGAATTGGGGAATGTTTAAAAAGAGAGCAATTAAATACCTTAGTATCTATTATTGAACAAAGGGCTAGCGTTAGATTATATGATAAAAATGTAGTCATAAAAACTACTGGTGGAATAAAATTAAAAGAACAGGCTTCAAACTTGGCTGTATTAATAAGCATAGCATCTTCTGTAAAAGAAATAGGTATAGCAAATGATACGGTTTTTATAGCCGATGTAGGCTTAACTGGTGAATTGAAAAAAGTTCCCTCTCTTGAGGTAAGGCTAAGAGAACTAGATAGAATGGGGTTTAAAAAGGCTTATGTAGCTCCAAATAGTGGGAAAGGATTTAAAACTAAAAACTTAAAGATAATAGAATCTAAAACATTAAAAGATGTAATTAATCATGTTTTTAAATAGATTGTATAATAGGGATATGGGCTATCTACATAGCCCATAAATACATTTGATTATTTATTTCAAACTAAATAAACCTAAAGTTTTAATAATATCATATTCTTTATTTAATATATTATCTAGATCTAATTTTAATGTATTGCATAGGGCGGCTAAATAAAAGATATAAGATCCAATTTCTTTATCTAGAACTTCTGCACATCCTTCACATAAGGAACCTTCCACATGGCTTTTTACTGAATGTATCATTTCTTCAAAGGATTCCTTACTATAATCCTGTTTAGTTGCATGAACAGATATACATCCACAGGATGTAACTGATTTTGCCACAGCCCTATTAATACGGGAATTATATTCGTCAAGCTTGGTAATTATATCTAGAATACTTTTATGTCTTATAAGAACATTGTCTACTTGTTCTTGGAAATCATTGCATAGAAATTTATTAACTTTATTTTCAATATCATTTTTCATATTTTCACTCCTGTCAAAATATTATTTAATATTTGCTATACTTCAATTATACTTATGAGGACAAGTAGTTGTCAAATATTTCTATCATTTTTTAAAAAGAAATATTTTATTTAATAACAGTTGACAATCAGGACAAGTCTATGGTAAAATATAAACTTTACATTTGGGGTATATTATAGTATAATGTATAGGATTAGTAAATAGGAGGTTTTAAAATGTTTAATATAGGTGATAAAGTAGTATATCCAATGCATGGTGCTGGAATTATAGAAGGTATTGAGGAAAGAGAGATATTAGGAGAGAAAAGAAAATATTTTATTATGAGAATGCCTATTGGAGAAATGAAAGTCATGGTACCCGTTGATAATGTTGAGGAAGTAGGGGTAAGAGAGATAATAAATGACAGTGATTTTGAAAAAGTAATGTCTATATTAAAAGATGATAAATCATCTATGCCTCAAAATTGGAATAGAAGATATAGAGCAAATATGGAAAGAATAAAATCAGGAGATATATTTGAGATTGCTGCAGTAGTACGCAATCTACTTATGTTGGATATGGAAAAAGGATTATCCACTGGAGAAAGAAAAATGCTAAGCTCAGCTAAACAAATGTTATTATCTGAGATGGTATTAGTAACAGATACAGATATAGAGAATGTTGAAAAGATGGTTGTTGAAGCTATAGAGTTTGAAGAGGAAGTAGAAGAGGTTGAAGAAGTAGAACTAGAAGAAGTTGAAGTAGAAAAGATTAAATAAATTAAAAAAACTAAAAGTAAATATTTTAAATATGTTTACTTATCCATATATTTGGCAATAAATATACTAAGTAGGAGGTGAATTGATGCTTAATAAAATTTTCAAAATAATTGTTGGATTACTTGGCGTCTTAGCAGGTTATAGTATTGTGTCAGCATTTTTAGCACTAAATATTATTGATTTATCACATGCCGGCTGGATAAATCTTGCAATACGCATAGGAGTATCATTATTATTTGGAATTATTTTCTTTTTATTATCGCCGGGAGTTATTAAAAGAGGTAGAAGATTAGTGAGATTTATAGAAAGAGAATTAGAGAAGTTTTCTGCATATGATATAGCAGTTTCTTCAATTGGACTTATAATTGGACTTATAATTGCATTTTTATTGTCTGTACCCTTAAATAATTTTGGAATACCATATTTTGGTGTAGTATTCTCAGTGATTTTATATGGGATTTTTGGATATTTAGGTCTTACAATACCTCATAGAAAAAAAGAGGATATATATTCAGCTGTTGGAAATGTGAAAAGAGGACCTAAAGAAAAGGTTAAGTTTAATAGTAAATCTTGTCCGAAAATATTAGATACATCTGTTATTATTGATGGTAGAATTTCAGATATATGTAAGACTGGATTTATTGAAGGGCCTTTAGTAATACCTGAATTTGTCCTAGAGGAACTTCAGCATATAGCAGATTCTTCGGACTCCTTAAAAAGGAATAGGGGTAGGAGGGGTCTAGATATACTTAAAAAGATACAACAAGAGTTAGACGTTGAGGTTATAATAAGTGATAAAAAGTTTGATGATGTCAAGGAAGTTGATTCTAAATTATTAAAATTAACCCAGCTTCTTAAGGGAAGAATAATTACCAATGATTATAATTTAAACAAGGTAGCAGAGGTACAGGGAATACCAGTTTTAAATATTAATGAATTGGCCAATGCAGTAAAACCTGTAGTTTTGCCTGGTGAAGAGATGGTAGTACAAGTAGTAAGGGATGGCAAAGAATTAGGCCAAGGACTGGCTTATTTAGATGATGGAACTATGATTGTTGTAGAAAGTGGTAGGAAGTTTATAGGGGAGACTATAGATGTTGTAGTAACCTCCGTTCTTCAAACATCAGCTGGTAGAATGATATTTGCTAAACCAAAGTCTATGATAGACAGAGCAGTGTAAAAATTTTGTTGTTAAAATTAATATTAAAGATATAAAATAAGATAATTTTCTATTTTATATCTTTTTTTATGGGTAAATTTATTGTAGTTTCTAAAAAAATGGATACAATATAAATATTGTTTGTTGTTTTAAAAGAATATGCTATAATATTTAAGAGAGGTGATTAGATGTACAAAAACCACCATGTATCTGTGATTATTGCAGCGGCAGGTATGAGCAATAGGATGGGCAGCAAAATAAACAAGCAATTT
Organism: uncultured Tissierellaceae bacterium; assembly: GCA_964637035.1. Taxonomy (GTDB): domain Bacteria; phylum Bacillota; class Clostridia; order Tissierellales; family Tissierellaceae; genus CAZMMV01. The sequence continues at coordinate 9,873 of CAZWTU010000029.1, read as the reverse complement.
ATTGCAATTAATGGGAAACCCATATTAGCCCACACAATAGAAAAATTTGAAAAATCCAGGTATATTGATGAAATAATTTTAGTGGCTAAAGAAGAAGAAATTGATTATTGTAGAAAAGAAATTGTAAAAAAATATAGATTTAAAAAAGTAACTAATATAATTAGGGGTGGCAAGGAGAGGCAGGACTCTGTATATAATGGTATATTAGCTCTTAATGAAAATACAGATATAGTTTTAACCCATGACGGTGCAAGGCCTTTTGTAAAAGCTGAAAATATTCGCGATGGAATAGAAGGGGTAATAAAATATGGGGCATGTATAATAGGCGTTCCTGTTACTGACACCATTAAGGTTGTAGGTGATGATAATGCCATAGATAAGACGCCACAAAGGTCATTACTTTGGGCAGCTCAAACGCCTCAGTGTTTCTACAAGAATGTTTTAATAGAGGGTTATGATAAAGCTATAAAAGATAGTTTTTCAGGAACAGATGACAGTTCTATAGTAGAGAGAATAGGCTATGAGGTAAAAATGATTATGGGAAGTTATGAAAACATAAAGATTACTACGCCGGAGGACATTGTTCTTGCTGAATCTTTGTTAAAGGATAAGGATACAATTTATAAAAGGCAAGGACTCTTATTTCAAAGCAGATAACATATAAATATAGCTAGATAATATATAAAGACTTAATATAGATAGGTGATAAAATGAGAATTGGTTTTGGATATGATGTCCACCAACTTGTAGAAAATAGAAAATTAATACTAGGGGGCGTAAATATACCCTATGAGAAAGGCTTACTAGGTCATTCGGATGCTGATGTTTTGGTCCATGCTATAATGGATAGCATATTAGGTGCTTTAGGACTAGGTGATATAGGTAAACATTTTCCAGATACAGATGAACAATATAAGGATATTTCTAGTATAGACCTTTTATTCAGAGTTAGGAATATTATGGATAATAATGGATATATTATAGGAAATATAGATGCAACAATAGGAGCAGAGAGACCTAAACTAGCATCTTATATAGAAACTATGAGGGAAATAATAGGAAATACATTAGAAACCCCAATAGACAATATAAATATAAAAGCTACAACTACAGAAAAATTAGGTTTTGTAGGTAGGGGAGAAGGTATATCTTCTTATTGTGTTTGTTTAATAGAAAAAATTACAAATTAGGATTAATTGACTTTATAGGTATTTATAAGTATAATATTTGATAATAAAGTTATAATATAAAGCTTGAAAAGGAATACTAAGTATACATAGGACTTAGAGAGGGGGCCAAAAGGTGAAAGGCTTCTGTCCTCACTAATACCCAACCTACCTTTTAGCTGTTAAGTGATAAAACTTAAACGGTTGTGCGTTATAGCTATTGAGTGAACCTATATAGGTTTATTAGAGTGGTACCGCGGAATATAACCTTTCGTCTCTATATGAGATGAGGGGTTTTTTTGAATAACAAGGAGGAAAGTAAAATGAGAATGTCAAAAATGTATATGCCAACTTTAAGGGAAGTACCTTCAGAGGCGGAGATTCCAAGTCATCAATTGTTACTTAGGGCAGGGATGATAAGGAGATTAGTAAGTGGAATTTATTCTTACCTTCCACTAGGGTATAGGGTTATTAGAAAAGTCGAAGAAATAGTAAGGCAATCCATGGATAATGCAGGGTCACAAGAATTGTTGATGTCTGCTATTCAGCCAAAAGAATTGTGGCAAGCTACAGATAGATGGGATAATTTTGGGCCTGAAATGTTTAGACTTAAAGATAGAAACAGTAGGGAGTTTTGTCTAGGGCCAACCCATGAGGAATATTTTACAAACCTAATAAAGGACGAGATTAAATCATATAAGCAACTTCCTTTAAATCTTTATCAAATCCAAACTAAATATAGAGATGAAAAAAGGCCTAGATATGGATTAATGAGGTGCAGGGAATTTATAATGAAAGATGCTTATACTTTTGATGTGGATAATGAAAGTATGGTTTTAGCTTATGAAAATATGTGGAAGGCCTATGAAGATGTTTTTGATAAGTTAGAATTAAATTATAAGATTGTAGAGGGAGATACTGGGGCCATGGGTGGAAAGGTTTCCCATGAATATATGGCTATGTCAGATGTAGGCGAAAGTTTAGTAGCTTACTGTAAAAATTGTGAATACGCTGCCACAGATGAAAAAGCCCAGGTAGTCTATAAGGTAAAGGACGAAGAAACAGAATTAGAGATGGAAAAAGTCCATACTCCAAATGTAACCACTATTGAAGCTTTAGGTGAATTCTTTAAAATAGATCTTAGTAATTTTGCAAAGGCTTTGGCATTTAACCTGGCAGGGAAACCTATTATTGCTATAATTCCTGGAGATAGGGAATTAAATGAAACTAAGTTCTGTAATTATTTAGGAATTGGAAGTCATGATTTAGAAATGGCTGATGATGAGATGATATTTGATATTACAGGTGCAGCTACAGGCTTTACAGGGCCTATAAATCTTAAAAAAAATATTAGGATAATTGTAGACTCTAGAATTGCAAAAATGAAAAACCTAGTAGTTGGTGGCAATGAAACAGACTATCACATTAAGAATGTAAACTATGGAAGGGATTTTCAGGGAGAAATAGTTGAAGATTTACTATCGGTTGAAGAGGGAGATACTTGCCCAAAATGTGGAAGTAAGCTGTTTATGGATAGGGGCATAGAAGTAGGAAATATATTCCAATTAGGAACAAAATATTCAGATGATTTAAAAGCCAATTATTTGGATGAGAATGGAAAGGAAAAGCCCTTTGTAATGGGGTGCTATGGCATAGGAGTATCTAGGTCAGTAGCTGCGGTTGTAGAACAACACCATGATGACAATGGTATCGTATGGCCTTTAGTAGTGGCACCATATCATGTTATTATTACTGTAATAAATATTAACAATGAAGAGCAAATTAACCTAGGAGAAAAACTATATAAGGACCTGCAAGATTTAGGCTTAGATGTCTTATTAGATGATAGAAAAGAAAGAGCAGGGGTTAAATTTAATGATAGAGACTTAATTGGAATTCCAATTAGAATTACTGTGGGAAGAAGTGCAGGGGAATCTATAGTTGAATATTCTTTAAGAAAAGAAGATGAAAGAATAGAAGTTAATGTTGATGAATTGCCTTCTTTGATAAAAGATGCTTTTGCAAAGGAAAATTTAGTCTTTGGAAAATAAATTTTAAATATTCTAAATAAGGATAGTACTAATATATACTAGTACTATCTTTGTTGATATTATTGTGGTGTTTTACTATAGTATAGTTTACACTTATTTGTTAGTGATATATAATATAATGTAATTAAATTAGGAGGTGTAGTTTTGGGAGAAGTTAGATTAAGATTTGCTCCGAGTCCAACAGGATATCTGCATATTGGGGGATTGAGAACTGCTTTATATAATTATCTATTTGCAAAGAAAAATAATGGAAAATTCATTTTGAGAATAGAAGATACTGATCAATCACGGTTTGTAGAGGGTGCCTTAGAGAATTTGATAGAATCACTGGACTGGGCTGGAATAGAATATGATGAAGGTGTATTTGTTGAAGATGGTAAAATTGTACAAAAAGGTGACTACGGTCCCTATATTCAGTCTGAAAGACTGGAAATATATAATGAGTATGTAGACAAATTAATAGATAGTGGTCATGCTTATTATTGTTTTTGTTCAAGGGAAAGATTAGATGAAGTTAGAGAAGAACAAAGGACTAAGGGATTAGTTCCTAAATATGATGGATTTTGTAGAAATATTCCTTTAGATGAAGCTAGAAAAAGAATATCTAAGGGAGAAGAATATGTTGTAAGGCTAAAATTGCCTGCTGATTATGATGTTAAATTTCATGACCTAGTAAGGGGAAATATTACTATTAATACAGATGATACTGATGATCAGGTTTTGCTTAAGTCAGATGGGTACCCAACTTATCATATGGCTGTTGTAGTAGATGATCATCTTATGAAGATTACTCATATAGTAAGGGGAGAAGAATGGTTGCCTTCTACACCAAAGCATGTATATTTATATGAAGCTTTTGGATGGGAGAAACCAGTATATGTCCATCTTCCAACAGTATTGAACAAGGAAAGAAAAAAGCTAAGTAAACGTCATGGTGATGTAGCTGTAGGGGATTTCAAGGAAAAGGGATATTTAGCTGAAGGCCTAGTAAACTATTTAGCATTGGTTGGCTGGAGTCCAGATGACAATGAAGAAATAATACCTATGAAAGATTTAATAGAGAAATTCTCCTTTGAAAGGGTATCAAAAACTGGAGGAATCTTTGATAAAGATAAACTTGATTGGGTAAATGCACATTATATTCGTAGTTTTACTGTAGAAGAAATTACGGAGGAAGCAATTCCATATTTAATAAAAGCTGGGTTTATAGAAGAAAACTTTCCAAAGGAAAACAAAGAATGGTTAGAGCTTTTAGTGGGTACTTTACAAGAATCCATGCATACTCTAGAAGATGTAATAGAAAAGGCTAGATTTATATTTGAAGATAAAATAGAAATTACTGATGAGGATGCAAATGCTACAATAAAAGGAGAACAAGTAAAAGCTCTTTTAGAAGGAATTAAAGAAGAATTAAATAATGTTGATGAAATAGATGAGGAATATGCTAAAGGATTTATGAAAAAAATACAAAAATCCACTGGAATAAAGGGGAAAAACCTATTTATGCCTGCAAGAGTAGCCCTAACTGGTAGTTTGCATGGACCAGAGTTCGTAAATGTTTTAGTATTATTAGGCAAAGAAAACATATTAAAGAGAATAGAATATATAGAAAATAAATACCTTTAGTGGTAGGGGCGGTCTTTGACCGCCAGTTTCTTATATTTACTAAAAATTAGGGAAGGGGAGGGGAAATATGAGGCTTTATAATTCATTAACAAGAAAAAAAGAAGAATTTAAGCCAATTGTAGAAAGGGAAGTTAGTATGTATACCTGTGGCCCAACAGTTTATAACTTTATTCACGTTGGAAATGCTAGGCCAATGGTTGTATTTGATACACTAAGAAGATTTTTTTTGTATAGGGACTATGATGTTAAATATGTGGTTAACTTTACAGACATAGATGATAAAATAATCAATAAAGCCAAGGAAGAGGATACTACTACTAAGGAAATAGCAGATAAATATATTGAAGCCTTTATGGAAGATGCTAAAGGTCTTAACTTATTTGAAGAACAGACCATACACCCTAGGGCTACGGATTTTATTAAACCTATGGTTGACTTCATATCTGGATTAATAGAAAAAGATGCTGCTTATAATGTAGAAGGAAATGTCTACTTTAATATCGAAAGTGCAGAGAATTATGGGAAGTTATCTAATAAAAATCTAGAAGATCTAATTAGTGGGGCTAGAGTGGAAGTTAGTAGTGAAAAGTCAAGTCCAGCAGATTTTGCTTTGTGGAAAAGATCCAAGGAGGGAGAACCGTCCTGGGAGAGCCCTTGGGGGCCGGGGAGGCCTGGATGGCATATTGAGTGTTCTGTCATGGCTAAGGAGCTCCTAGGGGACACCATAGACATACACGCAGGTGGAGAAGACCTTCAGTTCCCTCATCATGAAAACGAAATAGCACAATCAGAGACTTTAACGGAAAAGCCTTTTGCTAATTACTGGCTTCACAATGGAATGTTGAACATAGATAATCAAAAAATGTCAAAATCCTTGGGGAATTTTATGTTAGTTAAAGATATAAAAAAGGAATTTGATTTGGAGACTCTTAGGTTCTTTTTATTATCTGCCCACTATAGGACACCTATAAATTTTAGTAGGGAAATAATGGAACAAATGGAAAGTGCTTTAGAAAGAATGTATAATAGTAAAAACAATTTAGAATATCTACTTGAAAGTGCACAAGATAAAGAAGCAAATGAAACAGAAAAACAATTAGAAGGTCAAGTAGAATTGTTTAAGGTAGATTTTATAAAACATATGGAAGATGACTTAAACACAGCAGATGCTATTTCGTCTATATTTGAACTTGTAAGGTTTGCAAATTTAAACATTAACGAAAACACTGGGAAAAGATTGATTGAAAAAACATATAATATGTTACTTGAATTAACATCTGTTTTGGGAATACTAAATAAAGAAGTAGAAATTCTAGAAGAAGAGATATTAAGCCTAATAGAAAAAAGAAAAAAAGCTAGGGAAAATAAAAACTACAAATTATCTGATGACATAAGGGATGAGCTTAAAGCCAAGGGGATAATTTTAGAGGATACTCAAGAGGGAGTGAAATGGAAACGTATTTAGCCTATGGAAAATAACTTGTTTAGAAATATAAATAGTGAATTAAGTAAAGAGGACGTAGCCATGCTATCCCCCCTTCAATTAGCATATATAGGAGATGCAGTTTATGAGCTTTTAGTAAGAACCTATTTACTCAAAGAGAATATACCTGTAAAAAAACTTCATAAAACTACCATAAATTATGTAAAAGCAGAAGCCCAAGCAAAGGCTATACATGATTTAGAAGAAAAGTTAAATGAGGAGGAAAAAGATCTTGTAAAAAAAGGAAGGAATGCTAAAAGCAAGACTATGCCAAGAAATGTAAATATGATAGATTACAAATATGCTACAGGCTTGGAAACCTTATTTGGTTATCTTTATCTAAATAGAGATAATAGCAGAATAGAAGAATTATTTGATGAAGTAATAAAAATTAATACAAGAGAGAAAGAGGAAAAATAATATGATGAAAGTAAAACTTTTAAGATACACACCAGAGGGAGAAAAACTTATAGCATCAGCTGCAAAATTATGTTATTCATCTGCTGGAGTTACTGAAATAGAAGAAGATTTAGAGGAAGACAAAATAGGATCTTTTTTATCTTTGCTTATGGATTTAAATCATGAAAGTCCAATAGAACATATTAGTTTTACATTTGGAATCGAGGGAGTTTCACGGACCTTAACTCATCAATTAGTTAGACACAGAATAGCAAGTTTTTCTCAACAATCCCAAAGATATGTAAAATTAGAACAATTTGAATATATAATACCCCCAGCAATAAAAGAAGACCAAAGTGCAAAGGAATTATTTAAGAAAGCAATGGAAGAAGATCAAAAGTACTACGATGAGATAACAAATATTTTATATAAAAAACATTACAAACAATATGTTGAAGAAGGATTTTCAGAAAAACAATCTAAAAACAAAGCTGAAAAACAAGCTATAGAAGATGCCAGATATATCTTTCCAAATGCCTGTGAAACAAAGATTGTAGTTACGATGAATGCTAGGTCTTTGATTAATTTTTTCAGACTGAGAACTTGTAATAGGGCTCAATGGGAGATAAGGGAACTTGCCATAGCTATGCTAAAAGAAGTTAAGAAAGTTTATCCAGCATTATTCAAGAATGCAGGACCAGGATGTATAAATGGTCCATGTCCTGAAGGAAATATGACATGCGGTAAGATAGTAGAGGTAAGGGAGAGGTTTAGAAGCAGTATATAGTGAATAAAGATATTGTCATTCAAAGTCAAGGGAAGAATACAAGCTTCTAAGTCTTTAAAGATATTAAGGATTTACTGTTAACTATTAACTGAATTTTACAAAGGGATGTGATTAAGTGGGTGGACAATATATTGCAGGAAGAAATCCTATTTTAGAAATATTAAAAACTGATAAAGAAGTTGAAAAGATTTACGTACTAAATGGGGAATTAAAAGGTTCTATTAATAAGATAATAGGAATAGCCGGGGATAGAAAAATCCCAATTCAGCATGTTGATAGAAACAAATTGGATTCTTTATCTAATGGGAATGTACATCAAGGTGTGGTGGCTTCTGTTACTTCCTACGAATATGTAGATATTGATGATATATTAGATAAAGCAAAACACCAGGGGGAAGAAGCTTTTATATTGATTTTAGATGAAATTGAAGATCCTCACAATTTAGGGGCTATTATTAGGACTGCAGAGTGTGCAGGTGTCCATGGTGTAATTATACCTAAGAGAAGATCTGCAACTATTAATTCAACTGTATATAGAAGTTCTGCTGGGGCTGTAGAACACATGCTGGTATCTAAGGTAACTAATATTTCTCATGTTATTGGGGAACTTAAGGACAAAGGTTTATGGATTTACGGTGCAGATATGGCTGGGGATAATTATTATGAGACCTCTTTAGATGGGCCCATTGGTCTAGTAATAGGAAGTGAAGGCAAGGGAATCTCAAGACTTGTAAAAGAAAACTGTGATGTACTAGTTAAAATCCCAATGGTTGGAAAAATATCTTCTTTAAATGCTTCTAATGCTGCCTCTATATTAATGTATGAGGTTTTGAAGCAAAGAAATGAAAAACAATAGAAAAGAATATCTTTTTGTTGATGGGTATAATATTATAAATTCTTGGGAGAGGTTAAAGACATTAAGAGATGATGATTTTGAAGGGGCTAGGGAAAAATTAATTGACGTATTGGCTGAATATAAATCCTATTCACAAATAGAGATAATTCTTGTATTTGATGCGCATTTAGTAAAAGGCAACAGTGGGACAATTTCTAATTATCAAGGATTAGAGGTAGTTTATACTAAAGAGGGAGAAACTGCAGATCAATATATTGAAAAGAAACTTGATGAAATAGGAAGGGTAAAAAAAGTCCGGGTAGCTACATCAGATTGGCTAGAACAACAGATGGTTTTAGCTAGGGGAGGAACTAGGATTAGTGCTAGGGAGCTAGAGATGGAAATATTTGATGAGAAAAATTTTTTAAGGCGTAAAGGAGATTCGGATAAGAAAAAGAATAATTTAGCAATTAGTCGATTAGACCAAGATATTGTAGAAAAACTTAATAATTGGTTAAAAGGTAATGATAACCTTGACTAATCCAAACAAATTAAATATAATTATGTTAATATGGAACTAATAGAGACTTATTACTTGGGGGGATGATCAGTGCAGCTAATTATACAAAAGGTGCTCAGGGGAACTGATTACAAGGATATGACTGATGAAGAGGTTGTTATGGTGTTTAATCAAGGGGATAGATTTGCGCTAGAATACTTAATGATTAAGTATAAAAACTTTGTAAAGAGCAAGGCCAGGTCATATTACTTAATAGGGGGAGATAGGGAAGATATTATTCAGGAGGGAATGATTGGCTTATATAAGGCTGTTTTAGATTATGATTCTAGCAGGTTGTGTTATTTTAGATCTTTTGCAGATGTATGTATAACTCGACAGATAATTACTGCAATAAAAACTGCTACTAGGCAGAAGCACATACCTTTAAATTCCTACATATCACTTAATAAACCTGTTTATGAGAACACATCTAGCAGGACTTTATTGGACATTGTTGTAGGGAATAGAATTGCAGATCCAGAGGCATTGATAATAAGCCAGGAAGATTTAGCTTTTATGGAAGAGAAGATAATGGATGTTTTATCTGAACTAGAACTAGAGGTTTTATCTTTATACATTGAAGGATTGACTTATCAAGAGATTGCTCTAGATATGGACAGGCATGTAAAGAGTGTGGATAATGCTTTGCAAAGAATTAAAAGGAAATTAGATGGATTTTTAAATTAAAATGATAAAGTTAACTCTTGACAATTTCTAAAGGGAATAGTAAAATATCTAAGCAGTGATGATAATGCCCACGTAGCTCAGTAGGTAGAGCACTTGCATGGTAAGCAAGAGGTCTTCGGTTCGATTCCGGTCGTGGGCTCCATAGTAGTAAGACAAACGCTAGGAAGAGTTTTCTTGAAGTAGTTTTAAGTGTAAGTACAAAATACTAACAAATATTTTATAATTTTAAGGAGGAACAAAAATGGGTAAAGCAAAATTTGAAAGAACGAAACCTCATGTA